>CAYMAE010000049.1:4352-5550 GCA_964388375.1 uncultured Ruminiclostridium sp. | reverse complement strand
GTCATCTGCACCACGCATTTTGACTTTCTGTTGATGCTTTTCAATAAATCTAGGTCACGAAAAACATGGTTTGACTTAGTAAGCAAAGTCACACCAAAAGTGTATCTGTCAATGATTTCAAGACAATTTTGCATAATTCCAAGCTTCTCTTCACAATGCATATAAGGATCACACATTGAGCCCGTGCCAATCATACACCGCTTTCTTTTTCTTCGTAATGCATCTTCAAGAAGTTCCGGCGCATTTTGTTTGACCTCGATATCCTCAAAATCATGCTTTATCTGATAGCAAATGGAACGACTGTCGCAATAGATACAGCCATGAGTACATCCTCGGTAGATATTCATTCCATTTTTCGCAGATAGAATTCCTTTTGCGTTAACAAAGTGCATGGTTATTCCCTCATAGCTTTCATAGCACAAAAATTTCTAGCCTTCCATCTTCCTTTGGACAAAACCAATAAAAGCATCTACTTGGCTCTCTAAAAACGGAAGGCTTGAACCAAGTACAAGTTTTCCTTGCTCGTCAAGCAGATTCATCGCGTTTGGAATTGTGATGCGTGGAGAATTCATGACATCCATATTTAAAAAGCTGATGAGTGTAACTAAATGATCTTGAGCAATGCTTGTTCCAGCCATAGCAGGAGAAATACCACCCATCACGGCGGGTTTTCCTGCAAGGACTTGAGGTTCTTCTCGGCTGATAGGTCGAGAAAGCCAGTCTATGAGATTCTTAAGAACACCTGGAAAAAAGTGATTATATTCAGGTGTAAAGAACCATATTCCATCTGCAGACCTCACCTCATCACGAACACGTTTAACAGCCTCAGGCGCTGGATATTCAATATCCTGGTTCATTAAGGGAACATCCTGATATTCAAGCAGTTTAAAATCTGCCCGCTCACCAATTAATTCTTTGGCAGCGTATGCCAATTGTCGGTTAAATGATTTTTCCCGTAAAGAACCTACAATAGCTAATATCTTAATTTTAGTCAATATGATTTACTCCTTACTTTATAGCATATAAATAGCACTATAGCCTTAATATGAGCTTACACCGGCGCCATCCTGTGTTCTATATCCTGTAACTTGTTGAGTAATTTTTCTCTCCATACTCTTTTCTCCTTATTATACAAAACATCATCTAATTATTTAATTTTACACTATTCAATATACCCAATTATGCTATATATTTAACG
>CAYMAE010000049.1:1679-4252 GCA_964388375.1 uncultured Ruminiclostridium sp. | reverse complement strand
AACAAGGAGCATTAACATGATTAAATATATAAAGATGGCTCATATGAGTTATCTTAAAAAGACAAACGGCGGGGTTATTTATCTTCTTCCGGACATTATTCTGAAAATTTGCACTTTGATACCACTCGTCTATCTATGGCGGGTTGTCATGTCCTCTGGAGTAGATGTAGGAATGACAATGTCGCAAATGATTACCTATACCTACGTAAGTGCACTACTTTCTGATATGATGGTTGTTCAGACTGCTGCTACAGGATGGCTTAGCGAGGGAGTTTTAATGAGGCTTTACGGCCGACCACTATCTGTTATTGGGCAGCTAATCTTCCAAACAATTGGTGGCTGGTTACCTATGCTGGTTTTATTCTCATTGCCGATGGCGATTATATCTCCCCTCTTTGAAGTTAGTCTAAAGCCTGCTTCATTATGGTTTTTTCTTAGCTTGCTTCTTTGCATTTCGTTAGGGTTTGCAATTGATCTTCTTTTTTCATGCCTTTCAATAAAGCTAAGGAATATGAGCTGGTTAATTAGCCGTATAAGAACGGCGATATTCGCTTTGTTTTCAGGTACCGTGATACCTATTAGCTTTTTACCACTCGGATTAGGCGAAGTTATGAAATATCAGCCTTTCGCTTCTCTTGGTGGCGCCTCACTATCAATATTTGTGGGTTCAACTCAGCCTATGAAAATTCTGTGTTTGCAAGCTGTATGGAACATAATTCTGTGGCCTGTCGCTCTGCTAATTTTTAAAAAATCTCAGGAAGGAATGGTTAGCTATGGAGGATAAAATAACTATTAAAAGAATCGTGGGACTTTATGCAATCTATGCAAAATTGGATTTGATGTGGTTTTTACGAGATACAAAGTTTGCACTAGTAGCAATATTGGCTGATATCATTTCTAATGTATCTGTTGTGTCGAGCGTTTACTTAATTGCCATACGATTTGGTGGAATTGGTGGTATGAGTGTAGATGAGGTTCTCTTTATGATGGCCTACTCCACTATTACGACGGGGATCTTCATTTTATTTGGATCTGATAACAATATTCACATTAGTCGAATAATTGGCCGTGGACAGCTTGAGCATCTTTTTATGCAGCCACTATCACTTAAAACACAGCTTATTACAAGTGGCTTCGCTCCTTTTACAGGAAGCGGGGCTTTTATCATAGGAGTTATCTTATTAATAGTAGCCATCAACCGACTGCAGCTTAAAATTACTTTTGTATGGATAATAATGTTAATCCTTTATACCTTGTGTACCATGGTAACCATTGTTGCCCGCTCATATTTAGTTTCAACTACAGCTTTTTATGCACCTGTTGCAGCAGAAGAAATATCCATGACCGCTATCGAAGGCACATGGCAGCTTAGCACCTTCCCTTTATCGGGCATGCCAGGCTTTATACAAATACCATTACTCACTATTCTTCCAGAAGGCCTTATGGCTTGGTACCCCGCACTATGTCTTCTTGGAAGACCGCCTTTAAACCTCACCAAATTATATCCATTGTTCTACGCACTAGTATTAACTATTACTACATGTTTTATTTTTAGGAAAGGATTGAAATATTATGTTCAAAAAGGCTCAAACAGATATCTACCCTACGGATTTCGCCGTTAGTATAAAAAATGCAACTAAAACCTTCACGCAATGGCAGCGTGATAACACTGGAAAAGGGCTAATAAAAAACCTCATTAAGCCTGAAAAGAAGACCATCACAGCACTCGATGATGTGACATTTTCAATTAGAAAGGGAGAATTCGTTGCATATGCTGGACCTAATGGAGCCGGGAAAAGTACAACTATGAAGCTTCTTTCTGGTATGCTTCTACCTACCAGTGGCGATATCTCGGTATTATCCTTATCCCCACAAAAACAGCGTACAGCTTTAATGAAGCGGCTCGGCATTTTATTTGGCAACCGAACAGAGCTTTGGTGGGACCACCCTATCATTCAGAGCTTCGAATGGAAAAAGGTCGTTTGGGGCATTTCTGATGAAATGTACAACAAAAATTTAAAAATGGTGGTCGAACTTTTGGAAATCGGCAATCCGCTTAAAACATTTGCCCGTGAGCTTAGTCTTGGACAAAGAATGAGGGCTGATCTTGCCATGATGCTGCTACATAGCCCCGAGGTCATTCTTTTGGATGAGCCTACCTTAGGCCTTGATGTTGTTGCAAAACGACAGATGATTGACTTTCTCAAGCAAATTAATAAGGAAAATGGTGTAACAATCATAGTTACAAGCCATGACATGGATGATCTTGAAGAGATGGCCGAGCGGATATTAATGATTTCATCAGGGAAACTTGCTTTTGATGATAGCTTTACTAAACTGCGTTCTATTACCGGTAACCTTACTAGAGTCTCTGTCACAATGGAAATGGGCTTTATGCCATATATTGAAAACAGCAAGCTTCTTTCATCTAATAACGGAATCTTTGAATATGATGTAGATTTAACAAAGACGCCCGTTAGAGATTTATTAAGTCAATTATCAACCAACCAAGGTGTTCTTGATGTGGAAATAAGAAAGGCTCCCATAGAGCAAGTAATTGCAGGGCTTTATAG
>CAYMAE010000049.1:0-1579 GCA_964388375.1 uncultured Ruminiclostridium sp. | reverse complement strand
CCACATTTCTGACAAAGCTCCTCAACTGCTTCTCTTTTATTAAAACCATTTACAATGTCACATGCTCTTTTACCATCTATTATTTCAGAAAAAGCCGTTGTATTAATATTTCCAAGGTTTATTACCCCTTCCCCATCAAGGCAGCAGGGTACTACTGTTCCATCTACCAATATAGCCACCTGATTTTTAAGTCCATGGCAAAAGCCTTCATTATTTATATCTTCCTGTTCTATATCTGGCCATTTAAATTGGTAATCCTGATTTAAGTACAATCTTTCAGCTAATTTAATGCCTCTTTCTGGTTTGATTTCCTCCTGAATTTTATATTGTAAGGAAAGATCTTTTTCTATATATCTCAATAGCTCATTATTTGCTTCTCTTTCAAGATTGATTACATTACTCTTATCTAAGTTCCAAAGTCGAAGTGCGATAATCATTTCCGACCTATTTATTGCTTCATTTGCGAAGGATAGAATACTTGCGATATACTTGTCTTTTCCTTCAACGGTTCTTGCTTCTAGAGCTCTTGATCCTGAAGTTTTTTCATCTTTTAAATTTCCTTGTGCCCTCTTACCTGCTGGGGTCACATTCCCATCAAAGCTGTGCAAGGAAAAGTTAATCTGCCGTATTGCAGGCTTTGAAATTAGCATATCGGCAACTTTGTCAATTAATGTTCCGTTGGTTGTTATATTCACCTTAAGTCCTGCACTATAGCTTGCATCCAAGATTTTGTCCAGTTCAGGATGAAGTAGAGGCTCTCCCTTTACATGCAAATAAATATGATCTGTATAAGGTCGTATTTTGTTTGCTATTTTACTAAATGCTTCGATACCCATAAACTCTTGCTTTCGTTTAGTCTTTGGGCAAAAATCACATTCAAGATTGCATGCATTGGTTATTTCTATATAAATTTTTTTGTATTGTTTCATTATTAAGTCACCTTAGACTCAAATTTATGAGTCATAGCTATATGAATTGCTTATTCCGCTTTACTTGTATTAATATCCACTATTGCATCATTACTCGAATGATGTTTTTTCCACATTCTTATAGCAATTACAATAAAGCTTGCTGAAATTAGATATATAACAGCTTCAATAATCCATACATTTGGAACGTAATTTGCCAATATTACGGCGATTGCATTAACTAGAGTATGTAGTAGGATTGCCAGTGGGTATAACCATGTAGACTTTCCACCTTTTTTTGCAGAGAACCACACTAAAACTGATAAAGAAAGGTGAATTGCAACAGCAGCAATACGCTCTACTAAGGCCATCAAAAAATGTACAGGAGGGGTACTGGCAAGTGTTGCAAATGTGTTATAAAGAACCTGTCTTTGCGCTTCAGTGACAGCACCAACCAGCAGTTGGTCTATCATTTGGTTATTAAGCATAACTGATACTGCGATATTAGATACCATGCTAAATACCAAAATAACAAACGCTTCAATTCCGCCATGCCCTGCGCCATACATAAGGGAATTGATATCGTTCCCATTATTCTTTTTTAGTATAGTTTTAAAAGCAACGAAGCGACCTGTTTCCTCAAAAAGCCCTGCCATCAGTCCCCCATAAAG
>CAYMAE010000048.1:0-15063 GCA_964388375.1 uncultured Ruminiclostridium sp. | reverse complement strand
TGGTGATCCACCGGAGAATCGAACTCCGGACACCTTGATTAAAAGTCAAGTGCTCTACCAACTGAGCTAGTGGATCATGGTTGGCTGGGATGGCAGGATTTGAACCTACGAATACCAGAGTCAAAGTCTGGTGCCTTACCACTTGGCGACATCCCACCATTAATGAAGCAACATCAATTATAAGGATGATTCAACCCTTTGTCAAGCAATACTTTAGTAAACTTTACCGGTATTTTTGGGTATTGAAGCTGCCATATTTTCTCAACGTACAGTCTTTAAAGATGAAAGTCAGTTTTCGAAGCTGGAAACCGGGGTAACCCCAATTTCCAACCTCTATTCACCAGACTTAATGGGGTGAATAATGGGAGTTGAACCCATGACCTCCAGGGCCACAACCTGGCGCTCTAACCAACTGAGCTATACCCACCAAACGTCAATAAAGACAAACTCTATTTTATGAATAATATGAGGTTTTGTCAAGCATAAAAATTGTCAATCGGCTTAAAAAGCTATTTTTCGGTTTCAGTCAATAAGGGAAGCCCCTCATTTATGAGGGTTATTGGGTTGATATAGGCATTATTTATAGATGATGAAAAATGCAAATGTGGACCAGTCGAAAATCCTGTCGATCCCACCGTTCCAAGGATATCTCCCTTAGTTACCATATCGCCTGTTTTAACATTTAACTCATCCATATGGTAATACCATGTCTTAAGGCCGAATCCATGCTCAATAACGACTGTGTTGCCAGTTCCTATCAAGTAATCAGCTATCAGCACTCTGCCAGTATTAGACGCCATAACAGGGACGCCCAAGTCATGGCCTATATCTAAGCCATTATGCCTGTATGATGTTGGCGCTCCATTTACATAACGCCTCTTTCCATAATCGAAGTCACTTACGCGGCCTCCGTCTACCGGCATTATAAAAGCTCCTTCCCAGTAGGCTACATCATCACAAATTGACCTCAGCGGTGTAATTTTTTCCTGTACCTCTTGTGCGCTTTTATCATTACGCGTTTCGGCCGCAATTTTAGGATCAATCTTAAGATGTTGAACCACAAACTCCTTTTCCTTAATGGCTATCGCATAGGCAAATTCTTCGTCGTCTATGGTTAGCTTAAAGCTATATATCTCATCGTCCTTGTTATAATAGCTTACGGGAAGCAAAATAACATGTTCATCATTATGTTTAAATACCTTAGGGGTAAAATCTAAATCCGTTTCTATCTTAATGGTCTCATCGATGTTAGCATATTTTATCTTTAAAACAACGAGCTCGCCCGGAAGTGTTTCTGTTGCAGATATTTCTACTATAGGTGGAAACTCAGCAACAATTATAAAGTTATAATTAACAGACCCAGTAAAATCATCTGTTTTCCACATGGTCTCGCATACGGCTCGATACTCTCCATCTGCTGGGATATCTTCTTGATTAACAGCCAGTGTTTCATCGGCAAAAACTATCTCTTCGTCTCGGTATAAGGTAAATTTATAGGAATCAGGTTCATTATCAAAATCTAATTGGATAATTGAGTTCTTGCCCATGGGAACCTTTGGTATTGGTTGAATATTAGAAGATGCCTCCTCAGTTAAGTAAACACCTTTAATTTCAAATATTGATTCATCAATATCTAGTAAAGCTTTTGGCGCATCAATAGTAGGCTTAGGCGTCTGTGTTATTGTGGTAGAAGGCTCAGGTGAGTTAGACGAATTATTATTAGTTCCATTTAATAATGATTTGACTATCAAACCTATTACAAATAATAATACAATGATAAATATAGCTCTTCTAAAAACAATTCTTTTTCTATTCATAATCTACTCCTATCTAGATTAATATCATAAGTGCATTTAAGCTTGGGTGCTTTTTGCTAGATGTTTTTAAGCACAAACATCATTTAGGCATATTATTTTTTCGGTATATTGATGGTGGCACTCCAATATTTTTCTTAAACACCTTGCTAAAGTATTCGTGATCACTAAAACCTAGCGTGTCTGCAATCTCATAATTTTTTAGTGTGGTGGTAGTTAGAAGATACTTTGCCCGCTCAATTTTTACCCTAGATATGTATTCTAATAATGATATCCCGGTATCCTTCTTGAACAATTCACTTAAATAAGCTTTGCTAATAAACAGGTTGTCGGATACACCCTTAATTGTAGTATTTTCGCTGATATTATTAAGAATAAGAAGGGCTGCCCGTTTGACAACTCCATCCTCTTGTTTCCATACTATAAACCTATTTAGAAATTCCAAAAATTTTGTGGAGGCATCTTGTACCTTTTGATAGAGCGCATCCCAGTTTTCACTCCCACCTAAATTATCTGGTTTGAAGGAATTTATATTGACATATAATTCTATCCATTTATGTTCCTTTAATATCTGGGATAGAATGCTCTCAACGGCATTTTCCATAATCACAGCGCCCTTTTTGATATCATTTTCTATCGCATTACTTATTAAATCCAACAATCCTATAATTGCTTCGGGTGCCGTTTTTTGATCCTTAAGCATTAATGAGGCAACTTTATCAACCTGTTGAGTAGGGAAAAACGAGCTTCCGGCCATACCCTCCCACTGCTTAATCTTTTCTTTCTCTTGATTTCTTTGATCCAGAAAAATCTTGGCACGGCCTAGTAGTTCTAAAATATCATTTTGATTTACAGGCTTGCCCAGATAGTCAAAGGCACCATGCCGCAAACCTTCTCTTGCATAGGAATATTCAGTATAATCACTTAATAGGACTGTGCATGGACATAGTTTTTCCTTAGATACAGCCCTCAGAAGCTCCATCCCATCAATAACAGGCATTCTAATATCGGTGATGAGTAAATCAAAGGGAGACTCTCTTAGTTTCTTAAGAGCCTCTCTACCATCTGACGCCTCATCCTCGATAAAAAAGCCTGTTTCTTCGCCCCAGACCATCATTCTTTTTAAAGCATATCTTAAAATTGCGATATCATCGACGATTAATACCCTGTACAATAATTACACCCTCTATTAATTAGCTGTATCGAACCCAATACTATTTTTTACTTTCTGAATTAATTCCTTAGTGTCCCATGGTTTAGTAATTATACTATCTAAATTAATCTTATCCCGCGCTTTAGAAATCGATAGCATATCAGCATAGCCCGTCACAAGGATAGCATGAATCTCAGGATGCTTCGAGTTAACCTCTACAAGAAATTCATCTCCATTCATAACCGGCATAAGCCAGTCAGAAATGACAAGTATAACTTTTACTCCATCTTCAACCAATTCGTCAATAACCCGCAATGCCTCTATTGCATTTAAGGCTAATTCATAGCGATATTGGCCTTTAAAATGTTCAATTAGCTCTTGTTTTAATGCAATAAGCATCATCTCATCATCATCGACGCAAAGAATGGCGCTTCGGTTTGACATTAGAATCACTCCTTTTGAGCTTCGAGCCAAACATTAAATGTTGTCTTACCTGGTCTAGTTTGAAAATCAATGCTTCCGTCTACTTCATTAAGAATTCTTTTGACAATATCAAGCCCCAATCCGGTACCCTCACCAAGCTTTTTAGTGCTGAAAAACGGTTCAAATACTCTGCCAGCGACTGCATCAGAAATACCAGGCCCATTGTCTGTGATAGACACTTTAACTCTGCTCCCAATCTGTGAAACGCTTATTGTAAGTACTCCTTTGCAGTCCATAGCTTGAATAGCATTGTTTATTATGTTCACCCAAATCTGATGTAATCTATCAGGTACACACAGAACTTTAGGAACCTCTTTATATTCTCTTATTATTTCTATCCCATATTTTATCTGATTATGGAGCAAGGTAAGGACCATTTCAATATCCTCAACAACATCATGAGGAACTATCTCAAGATCAGTATCCTTATGCGAATATGTCCTTAATGCCATTATGACTTTAGATGCCCTCTCGGTTGATGAAATTATCATCTTAACGGATTTATAAATTGTAGCTGTATTGTATGCATTAGTTATAGCAGCATGATTCTCAGGTTCTTTCACAAGCTTAATAAATTCATTACTATTTTTATCGTAACCCAATTCAACTAATTTCTCAACTATTTCATCGGAAACATCAACATCTTCCCTATCAATAGCAGAATACCTTCTTCGCATTTCACGCTTATTTGATGAATCTTGATAGCGTATGGCTTCAATACTATTACGCACCAACTCTTTATATTCTTTAATTGCATCTTCGGAAGCTGTTTTATTAAATTTAAGAATAGCATACGTCTCATTTTGAATTATTCTTTCTAAGGTCCCTCCCATCGAATTAATAATTCCCAATGGTGTATTTAGCTCATGCGCTATTCCTGCAACCAGCTGACCTAATACTGCCATTTTTTCTTTATTTATTAATTGGGTTTGAACAGAACGCAAGTCTTCGATAGCAGCCTCCAACTCACAGTTGGCATTCTCCAAATCGATAGTGCGCTCTGCGACTCTATCTTCAAGCTCATCATTTAGCCTTCGTAATCTTTCTTCTGCAATCTTTTTATCAGTAATATCTTGTATAACCGCAATATGTGATGTGGGAGTCTCTCCAGGCTTATATAGTGGAGAAACAGTCAAAGCGACCCATACAATCTTTCCATCCTTACGCCTGTAGCGTTTTTCCATTGAAACCTCTGATAGTTCTCCAGCAAACAACTTATTAAATATCTTTTTTTGCGGCTCTTTGTCCTCCCCATATGTTAGATCTATAAGGGATAAATTTATAAGCTCATCACTAGTAAGTCCTAGAATATCACCATACTTCTTATTGGCAATTATACATTCTGCACTGCTGGCTTTCACTTGAGCAACACCAATACCAGCCTGATGAAATATTGCTCGGAATTCAGCTTCGCTCTCCAATAATTTACAGTTAGCCATTTCAATTTCATCGAACATGTTTTCTAGGTCTCTATGTAAACCCTTGACCTCAGAAAAAGACCCTTTAAAATTGGTGATGTTCATCTTCTTTTTTGCTTCTATGAATGATGATTTTCCGGCTGCTATCATACCTTCTTTTATAGCTTCAAGAGGCTTTGCCAGCCTGATATGGCTTGATATAATATACATAATTGTTAGTACCAATAACATTCCACCAATAAAAATAAAATCATATGTAAGCCTTTCAAAAAATACATCCCTACTAGCCGAAAGATCATACCATATGGTAGCATATGCAATGATTTTTTCTTTATAATCAAGCCTATATATTGGGATGACATGCCTCTCTAGGTATTTTCCTTCAAGATTATTATATTCATCTATTATTTTACCATCTGAAGAAGTAAGCCAAATTATATCTTCTTCGGGTGTACTTATTTTGACCGACTTTAGATTATCGTTAACGAGCTCTGCACTGATTATTTCTCTTAATGCATCAATATCATAATTCCAAATAACAGGTTCAAGACCTTTTTTTATACGCGTCTCCACTCTATGCTTGTAGCTATTAAAATCGTTTTTACTTTCGACAAGACTGCTATAAGTCTTAAGTAACACACTAGGAATTAATACAAAAAAACCAAGTAAGAGAACCGTACCCGCTAATTTATATGACAATCTAAACTTATTAAACGTATATCCTTTTTTCTTCTTATAGGAAGGCATTAGAAGCGACACGTCCTTTCTATATCTTCTTTTGAGAGATAGTTATTGAAAATACTATATATTGTCCCGTCCTCTCTCATCTGGTCAATAGTGTCTTGAAAAGCCTCGATATCCTCAGGTTTAAAATACTTTTTACTGAAAGAAATATTACGCACTAAAAGTTTCTGTTGTGGTGCCCAATCATATAACTCAACTTCACCAATTTTATAAAATTCAAGATAGAACTGATAGCTTGCTGCATTATTAACTGTTGCCTGAATCCAATTTGCATCCAGCATCTTATAAAGATCGTCGATATCCTTAGCCTCAACTACCATGTCCTCTTGCTTAAGCTTTTCAATCATTTCTTCATAATACTCACCATAATAATAACCTCGTACTACACCAAACTTCAGGTTTTTATTGTTGAAAAACTCCTCCTCGGTTGTCGCATTTGCGTCAGCCCTTACTATAACCTCATTCTTTTGCTCAAAATAGGGTATAAAATATGAATATTCAGCTCTTTCGGGGGTTTCAATACTTGAGAAGCCAACCGGAATTGAACCTTCCTCAATCATTGATGAAACCCTTGCTCGTGGCATTACTAATATCTCACATTTTAATTCTAATCTGAAAAACAGCTCACTTATAATATCGGTACTAATTCCATGCTCATGACTATTATGGTAAAGGTATCCGGCATCATAAACCCCTACAACAATAACTTCATCTTCTTGTTTTTTAAAATTTTCATTACGGTAATTTGTCTTTTGATACTTAAACCAGTCCGAATCCGAACTATCATTCTTTGCCACAAACTGCAGTTCAAAAAAGCATATAGTGACAACACACAATACTATTGACATAATTATCAATAATACTGTTATGGTTCTTTCTCTCATCAAATCGTTCCCTTCTGTAGCTTTTGATACAATACAAAGCTCACAACCGTTCCTTTGCCTTCCTCACTGTTGATATCAACACTTCCCCCGTGTTTTTCGATTATCTTTTTAACAGTTGCAAGGCCTATACCAGTACCTTCATACTCACCTTTTGGATGTAGCCTTTGGAAAATCCCAAAAATCTTTTCGGCATACTCCATGCTAAAACCTACTCCATTATCTCTTACTGAAAACAAATATTTATCTCCATCTTGGACACAGCTGACCTCAATTAAGGCTTTTCCCTTTTCTCTACTAAACTTGATGCAATTAGAAAGAATATTGCTTATTGCCTGCTTTAGTAATATAGGATCACCCTCTAATACGGGTAACTTATTTTCAATTTTTAACTCTATCTCTCTATTCTCTATTGTTTTTGCTATTTCCATAAAGGTTTCTCTAAACAGCTTATCTGTATCTACTTGTGATATCTCAGGAAGTGCTTTGGCTGTCATTGAATAAATTAAAAGCTTATTAATTAGGTCAAACATTTCACTACAAATGGTTCTTACATGCGCTACCATTTGTGTGACTTCTTTATTAAGTATAGGGCCGTAATCCTCTAAAATAAATTTTGCATAGTAATCTATTGAACGAAGTGGGGCTTTAAGATCATGAGATACAGTATAAGAAAATGACTCTAACTCCTCAATTGCTTGACTAAGCTGTATAGTTCTCTCCTCTACTGTGGCTTCTAATTCTTCATTCATATTAATTATTTCGAGAGTCTTTTGCTCAAGAGCTTCCTTGGTTCTATATTTGTCAATAGCCTGTTTTACTGTGAGTGTTAAGTCTTCCCTGCCCCAAGGCTTTTGTATATATCTATATAAGTTTGCATTATTTATAGCATATTGTATTGCATCAATATCGGCGAACCCTGTTAAAAGTATTTTTAGTGCATCAGGTAAGATTATATCTAGCTTCGACAAAAAAATTTCACCTGTCATTCCAGGCATTTTCTGATCTGATATAATTAGCATAAACTTATCTCCACCCTGAAGGGACTCGTCTATAACAGAAAAAGCCTCGTCTGCATTTCTAGCAGTTTCAATAATGATGTCGGATGGTATGCTGTTCATTAATTCTGTTTTCAGCGCATCGATAATCATTTCTTCATCGTCTACACATAATATTTTATATCTACCCATGCAATCACCCCTTTTTGATCTCTCATTAAGTAATATTTACCCAATAATAAGGACACTTCCCAAATATCATTTTTTTGCAATGAATTTATTTCAAAAAGAGCGGCCCGTAAACGAACCGCCCTCCGACATATTACTTTTCGAATCTCACATATTATACATCTATCTTCCATGTGCTCACATAGCTTAGCTATCTTAAAGCTTCATGCATCTGACATCTTAACTAATACGCTCTTCCCCAGTATACCATCTTCTTAGCATCCTTCTGGCAGCATACACATTTATCTGAAATCTGTTCTTGCTCAAAAGGCATGCAGCGAGATGTAGCGGCCATTCTTTCCTTAATGATATTCTCACATTCTTCATCACCACACCACATAGCCTTAATAAAGCCGGGGGTTTCATTTAGAATGTCCTCCATCTCATCCATAGTCTTGGCTGTGAATGTCTTAGAGTTTCTCATGCTTAATGCTTTTTCATATAAAGCTGATTGCACATCCTCTAGAACCTGTGGGATTATTGTTTCGAGCTCATCCATTGATACAAAAAGCTTTTCTCTATTATAGCGTTTTACAAGTACGACCTGATTCTTTTCAATATCCTTTGGTCCCACCTCTAAGCGTAGAGGAATTCCACGCATTTCGTGCTCGGCAAACTTCCATCCAGGCATTTTATCTGAGTCGTCAATCTTAACCCGACAAATCTTAGAAAGTTTTTCTTTAAGCTCATATGCTTTTTCTAGTACGCCCTCTACCTGTTGTTGGACCGGAACAATTACTATCTGTGTAGGCGCAATTTTGGGTGGAAGAACTAGACCGGAATCATCTCCATGAACCATAATAATAGCACCTATAATACGAGTACTCATACCCCATGATGTTTGATGTACATGCTTTAATTGGTTATCCTTATCCAGATATTGAATCCCAAAAGCTTTAGCAAAGCCATCGCCAAAATTATGGGATGTCCCTGATTGAAGGGCCTTTCCATCATGCATAAGACTTTCTATGGTGTAAGTGGCATTAGCCCCGGCAAACTTCTCCTTCTCAGTCTTTTGACCTTTTATAACTGGGATTGCAAGTATTTCCTCACAGAAAGAAGCATAGACATTCAGCATACGAATTGTTTCTTCTTGGGCATCTTCAGCAGTCGCATGGGCGGTGTGGCCCTCCTGCCATAAAAACTCAACAGAACGAAGGAATGGACGAGTTGTCTTCTCCCATCTAACCACTGAACACCATTGATTATAAAGCTTAGGAAGATCTCTATAGGATTGAATTATATCCTTATAGTGATCGCAAAATAGCGTTTCAGATGTTGGGCGCACACATAATCTTTCGGATAGAGGCTCGTTTCCACCATGGGTTACCCATGCTACCTCTGGGGCAAACCCGTCGACATGATCCTTTTCCTTTTGAAGAAGGCTCTCAGGAATAAACATTGGCATGTAAACATTTTCATGCCCTGTCTCTTTAAAGCGCCTATCTAGCTCCTTTTGTATTAGCTCCCATAGAGCATAGCCATAAGGGCGAATAATCATGCAGCCCTTTACGCCAGAGTATTCCACAAGGTCTGCCTTCTTTACAACATCGGTATACCATCTTGCAAAGTCCTCGTTCATAGAAGTAATCGCTTCAACCAATTTCTTATTCTTTGCCATAACAAATCCTCCAATTATTCTTCTTTCTCTAGCTCTATTAAGGTCCCATCAAGCCTACCTTTTTCTTACTAACTAAGCAAATTAACAGAGCCTTATTGGGTCTAACCTATAACTTATAATTAGTTCATTAGCTTAACTAATTAAATTGATGTAATTTAATCGAACTTAAATATCCCTGTCATACATATCTTTAGCAATACTCATTACTTTTTCATCTAATACATTAACTGGCACTATTATAACCTGATAGGGTGCAACCTCCATAGGCCATATTATACCGTTATCAGCATAATCAATGATTACTGCCCATAAGCTACGGTAATGCTTCGCTTTTGGTCTTCCCCTTATCAATAAAGCAAAGGCTTTCCGGGGATCTTGTTGCATAAAAATACCGCCCCAAAAACTGGGACGGATTATTCTTCCGCGGTACCACCCTTATTGGCTCAATTGTTGAAACTAAATATATTAGGTTCTATGAGCCCGGCTTTTTAGTCTATATCGTGACAAGCGTAAGCCTCGTCGGCTTTAAGTCTCAGGGGTGGGACGAAGCTATTATCGTATACAAAAGCCTCTCACCATATGGCTCTTTCTCTTTATCACGCTTAAGCTTCACATTCCCGTCATCGACAGGTGTATGCAATTATTGTTATTTGTCAATTATATAATATACATTTTCTAAATGTCAATGGTATGAAAAATTAATGCTTTTTAGCAAATGTTTTTACCTTGAGGTAATCCAATCGGACAAGATACCATACATAATCCACATGAATTCTTTCTATCATATTTTTTTAAGAAAAGACTCCTTTTTTGATTACATAATTTATAATTTATTAATTCTTGCCGATGTGAACTGATGTCCCAAGAATGTCCGGTCAGCGCATTATACGGGCAAGACGAAACACATATATTACAATTTGGTGGACATTTACTGTTTTTAACTGGTTTCCCTACAGGTAAATTATAATCAATTAATATTGCAGACAATCTCACTCTTGGTCCATACTTCTCAGTAATCAAAATATCATTTTTCCCTATCCATCCTAATCCAGCATTGGCAGCAGCAAATTTAAAAGAGAATGGGGCAATGAGTGTTTCTTCACTTGATTGTGACACAGGCGGTATGTAATATTGAATTTTATATTTATCAAATATGGTACTTAACTTTTCTAAGATTAAATTTATACAATCTCGTGATTCACATATTATATTTTCAAATTTCTCTTCTTTATAATTATTAATACTCAAAAGCTCCTTATGAGGAACAGCAAAAACCAATGCACATTTGTAGTGTGCATTATATTCACTAAAATCTATATTAGAAATCCCAAATAGAATATCTGAATTGTGTTCGAATGTCTTCATAATATCATTATAAAACTCAATCATACAGTGTCACCCCTGATACATGTATTCATACATCCTTTAGCAGTTTGAATCGTGTAGACTGTTATAGCATAATGCTGTCGTGTAGCTGCCGCAAGAATCTCACTCCGAACACCTCTACAGATTTTCCAATTCTGAGAGCCATAGGTCTACTGATGCATCACTAGGCATTTTCCAGTCACCTCTTGGAGATAAGGAAATTGTGCCTACCTTAGGGCCATCAGGCATACTTGAGCGTTTAAATTGTTGTGCGAAGAATCTTTTAATAAATGTAGTCAGCCATTTTTTTAGCTGTGTACTACTATATTGCTGTTTAAAAGCCTTTTGGGCTAAAAATAGTAGCTTTGCAGGACCCGCTCCCCAGCTTTGCATATAGTAGAGGAAGAAGTCATGGACCTCATAAGGGCCCAATATATCCTCGGTTTTCTGAACAATCTCTCCTGTGCTGGAAGGTGGCAAGAGCTCCGGACTAATTGGTGTACCAATTATATCGTAAAGTATTTTATTAATAATCTCATTAGCCTCATTATTTGCATACCATTCAATTACATGGCGTATAAGAGTTTTGGGTACTCCGGAATTAACACCATACATTGACATATGATCGCCGTTGAATGTGCACCATCCTAAAGCTAGCTCCGATAAGTCTCCTGTTCCGACTACTATCCCACCTATTTTATTGGCTATGTCCATAAGAATCTGTGTTCTTTCTCTTGCCTGAACATTTTCGTAAGTTACATCATGAATATCTTTATCATGACCAATATCCTCAAAATGCTGAAGACATGCTTTTTGAATATCTATTATTTTCAACGTGGAATTATAGGCCTTGATTAAATCAATAGAATTGCCCTTCGTTCTATCTGTGGTGCCAAATCCAGGCATAGTAATAGCGTGAATATTAGCTAAAGGTAGACCCAGCTTTTGCATGGCCCTTGAGGCAACAATATACGCCAAGGTCGAATCTAGTCCACCAGAAATACCTATTACCAGCTTTTCGCATTTTATATGATGCATACGCTTCATCAAGCCTAATGTTTGTATGGATAGAATTTCGTGACATCTTTGGTTTAGCTCTAATACATCGGTAGGCACAAATGGTGATTTGTCAATCTCTCTTTGCATCTCACCTTCAAAAGATTTGTCAGATGCATAATTAAAGAGAACTTTTCTAAAGTCTTTATCTATCCTACTTCGCCTGGACGGCTGTAAAATTCTTCTGTTATAATTAAGTCTTTCTAAATCTACATCAGCTATTTCAAGCTTATTTTCAAAATAGAATCGCTCGGATTCCTTGATCATATTCCCATTTTCAGCTATCATAATATGCCCTGAGAACACCATATCGGTTGTTGATTCTCCTGAATTAGAAGACGAATAAACATAGGCTGCAACGCAGCGTGATGATTGGCTTTTTACAAGGTCTCTACGGAATTCGGCTTTACATGCCAACTCATTTCCTGCTGATAAGTTAAATAGGAGATTTGCTCCTCCTTGAGCAAGAAAACTACTAGGTGGTAACAAGCTCCAAAGGTCCTCACAAATTTCTATACCAAAGACCAGCTTCTCATAGCCTTTAGCTTCAAATATTAAATCTGCTCCTACAGGCACAATATAATCATCTATTGCTATTTCATCAACATCTAATAGATCAGAACCTATAAACCAGCGCACCTCATAAAATTCATTATAATTAGGAAGATTTGTTTTGGGGACAATTCCTAGAATCCTACCGTTTTGTATTGCAACGGCACAATTAAAGGACTTACCGTTTATAACCATAGGCGAGCCAACTATTGAGACCATCAAACTTCCTTTGGTGGCATTAGCAATAGAAAGCAGGGCATTTTTTGCGCCTTCTAAAAGGACTTGTTTTAAAAACAGATCGCCGCAGGTATAGCCGGTAATACATAGCTCAGGAAAGACTAGGAATTCAACAGATTTTGATTCTGCTTGCCCAATAATCTCAATTATTTTTTTAGCATTAAAGCTACAATCTGCAACTCTTAGCTTAGGGGATGCTGCTGCAACCCGCGCAAAACTATAATTCATAGAATCACCCACCTAAATTATTAATCAAACCAGATTTCTGTACTGTTTTATCATTAGAAGCACGCATCGGCAATGCTGAATTCGTAATTCTAGTCGGTCACTTTGTATCGACTATGCTGTATTGACCAAGATACACAAACAATGCTGTATAGTCTAAGATAAATACCGCAGACATTACAGGAATCTGTCCGTAATCCGATATTCAGCGAATAACCGCTCGACATTACAACTATTTATTGAACTAATAATATCATATTGTACCCTTTTAGTCATGAAATACTAAAAACTCGCTAATATAATAGCGAGTTTTTAAAAAATATATGGAGCGGGTGAAGGGAATCGGACCCTCACGACCAGCTTGGAAGGCTGGGGTTCTACCACTGAACTACACCCGCATATTCGATTACAGCTTTTCTGCTGCATTGTTTATTATACTTAAGTCGCATAACCTTGTCAAGAATATTATTATGCAATATGGTGTCTTTTTTGATTGAAAATTGATAATGTCTCATTGTACCGTTAGCGATTATCCCCGGTATAATAAGCCTCATAACGTTAATAAAGGAATGTTTTAGGGGCTTTTATGATTAAACCAGAAACTAGGTGGTAGATACTTAAAGACAGCATTAAAATTATAATTTATCTATAGAACCAATTCGTATGCGAATCTGTACCAAATGACTTGTAGATAAAAGGAGGGTAAATTTTATGGCTACAGTCAAGGTAATAGGACTACGTGAAGAAAACTGTGTAGGTTGTAATAAGTGTATTAGAGTATGCCCTATAAGTACAGCCAATACAGTCTTCATTAAAGATGGAAAAATCAAGGTAAGGGTTAATCCAGATGATTGTATATGTTGCGGAAGATGTGTTGATGTCTGTGACCATTCTTCACGTTACTACATGGACGATACCGAGAGGTTTTTTCATGATTTAGCTAAGGGTGAGAAAATCTCTATGATAGCAGCACCAGCCATAAAGGCGAATATTCCAGAGTATAAACGACTATTCAGTTATTTGAAGTTAAATGGGGTACAGATGATCTATGATGTATCTCTTGGGGCCGATATTACTACATGGGGATATTTGAAAGCAATAAAAGAGAGAAAATTGGATTCGATAATAGCACAGCCATGTCCGGTAATTGTAATTTATATAGAACAGAACATGCCTGAGTTAATTGATAAGCTCTCTCCTATCCACAGCCCGATGATGTGTACAGCGATATACATGAAGAAGTATAAAGGAATTGATGACAAGATAGCCTTCTTATCCCCGTGCGTTGCAAAGATTGATGAAATAAGAGATAAAAACACTGAAGGAAATGTAGAATACAATGTAACTTATAAGCAGTTATTAGACTACTTAGATAAACAGGGCATAGTTCTAGGTAATTATGACGAGATGGATTTTGATGACCTGGAGTGTGGTTTGGGTTTTTTATTTAGCAGGCCAGGCGGTTTGAAAGAAAATGTAGAAGCTAGAGCCCCAGGTGCATGGGTAAGACAGATTGAAGGTGATCATATATTCGATTATTTAGATGATTACATGGAACGAATTAATGTAAGAAAACCAGTACCCTTATTAGTCGATATATTAAACTGCACCTATGGATGTAATATAGGAACAGGAACACGCGAGAAATCAAATCCAGATGATATCGACGCGTTATTCAATAAGCAGAAAACCGAGAAAATTGATAAGAAAAGCAAGCTTGTTTATATGAAATATATGGACTATCTATATAAGTATTTTAACAAAACATTAAACTGGGAAGATTTTATCAGGAACTATACCCGTCGTGAAGCGAGAAATGATTATGAAATTTCCCAGGATGAGTATGAGTTAAGCTACCAAAAGCTGCATAAGAACACATCTCAGGATAGAGTTAAGAACTGTGAGGCCTGTGGCTATAGCACGTGCAAAGATATGGCTAAGGCGATTCATTACGGATATAATATAGTTGAGAATTGCATGAGCTATACAAAGAGCATAGTAGAGTTGGAGCATGCTGAAGCAGTACAGCAGAAGCAAGAGATTGAAAAAATGGCAGGCGAACTAAAAACAATTAGTGATGAAAGGGCAAAAAGCTATGATACTCTGAAATCAAACGTAGAGGGCATTATTTATTCTACACAGGAAGTTGCTTTGGGGAATATTGACATAGCAGAAAATTCACAAGAGATTTCTAATATGATAGCCGAGCTATTAAATTCAACTAAAAAGTTCACGGGTGATTTGCAAGTGGTAAAAGATGCTATGAATAAATTCATGATGAACTCAAA
>CAYMAE010000047.1:7299-15627 GCA_964388375.1 uncultured Ruminiclostridium sp. | reverse complement strand
TAAATAGTAAAGATGAACTGATATACAACCAATATGAGCGCCATTTATCTGATGTTAGAAATAAGCTTATGCAGATGCTTAGAGAAGCTAGTAAAACTTTTTGGGATTCTAATGTAAAAATCATGATTACTGGCTCTGGTGGGATGAACATATCCCAAAGCATTGGTGTTGGGTTTACCCAAGAAGTTATCGCAGCAACAAAAGTCATAAAAGCTTATTATCCTCAAACAGATGTTGCTATAGAGTTAGGTGGCGAAGACGCCAAAATTACATATTTCGATAATGGAACCGATCAACGCATGAATGGTACATGCGCAGGAGGAACTGGTGCTTTTATTGATCAAATGGCAACTCTTCTAAAGGTAGACGCAGCTGGTCTTAACGAGCTTGCGAAGAAACATAAGGTTATTTATCCTATAGCGGCGAGATGTGGTGTCTTTGCAAAGACTGACGTCCAACCATTACTTAATGAAGGAGTAGCAAGGGAGGATATTGCTGCCTCAATTCTTCAAGCGGTTGTAATTCAGACTATTGGTGGGCTTGCTTGTGGAAGACCTATTCGTGGCAATGTTGCTTTCTTAGGTGGTCCTCTGTATTTCCTTTCAGAGCTTCGAAAAAGATTTATTGACACTCTTAATCTAACAGAAGAACAGGTGATTTTTCCAGAGGATTCACAACTTATTGTTGCCATTGGTGCAGCAATTGCCGCGCAAGAAGAGGAATGTGTGAAATTTAGCACTATAATATCGAGAATTAAAAATGTTAGTGATGTCGCTAATGAAACAAATAGGTTAAAACCACTTTTTGCTTCTACTGAGGAGTATAAAGAGTTTAAACAAAGACATGATAAAAACTCTGTGCCAAGGCGCGATTTAAAAACATTCGAGGGAAATTGTTATTTAGGAATTGATTCAGGCTCCACTACTACTAAACTTGCATTAATAGATGATGATGGATCCATTCTATATACCTATTATGGAAGCAATGGTGGAAATCCTCTTAAATCAACTATAGCTGCTCTTAAAGACTTATATAATTTGTTGCCGCCCAAAGCCAAAATAGTTAAATCTACTGTTACAGGGTACGGAGAAAAGCTTCTAAAGACAGCTTTGAAAGTAGATATTGGTGAAATTGAGACCATAGCACACTATAAAGCTGCAGAACATTTTTGTCCTGGAGTAGATTTTATATTGGACATTGGTGGCCAAGATATGAAATGTTTAAAAATTCAGGATGGTATGATTGATAGTATCCTCCTAAATGAAGCATGTTCCTCGGGCTGTGGTTCGTTTCTGGACACTTTTGCTGCTTCACTTGATTTATATATAGAAGAGTTTTCAAAAGAGGCTCTGTTTGCCGATAATCCTGTAGACCTCGGCTCTAGGTGTACTGTATTTATGAACTCTAAAGTAAAGCAGGCACAAAAAGAAGGTGCTTCGGTTGGCGAAATCTCTGCAGGCTTATCATATTCAGTAATAAAAAATGCCTTGTTTAAGGTTATAAAAATAAAAAACCCAAAGGAACTAGGAGATAAGATTGTTGTTCAAGGTGGTACTTTCAATAATGATGCAGCCTTGAGATGCTTTGAGCTTTTGTCTGAAAGAAAAGTCATTCGCCCTGATATTGCGGGGATTATGGGAGCCTTTGGTGCTGCGCTTATTTCTAAAGAAAGGTATAAAGAATCATATAAATCTGCCTTGGTTACAGAAGATCAATTGAATAATCTAAAGCCTGAAATTAAAGTTGCCAGGTGTGGAAAGTGTTCCAATAACTGCCTTTTAACTATAAATAAATTTGCAGATGGGGGACGTTTTGTTTCAGGAAATAGATGTGAAAAAGGTGAAGGTAAAAATAGCGAGATTAAGAAAATACCTAATCTTTATGATTATAAATATAAGAGAGTTTTTGATTATGAGCCAATTTCACCTAGCAATGCAAAGAGAGGGACTGTTGGAATTCCTAGAGTTTTGAATATGTATGAGGATTATCCTTTCTGGTTCACTGTGTTTACTGAGCTAGGGTTTAGTGTTGAGCTTTCGAATAGATCTTCTATAAGTTTGTTTGAGAAGGGCATTGAAACCATTCCGTCCGAATCAGTTTGCTATCCTGCAAAAATGGTTCATGGACATGTTGTTAATCTTATCGAAAAAGGTATCGATTTTATTTTCTATCCATCAATTGTCCACGAGAACATTAATAATGAAGGCTCTGACAATATTTTTAATTGCCCTATTGTTATTTCATATCCTGAGGTCATAGCCAATAATTTAGATGATTTAAGAGAAAAGGGTATTACATTCTTACATCCATTCTTTTCTTTAGATAATGAGAAAAAAATGAGTAACAGAATGTATGAGGAGTTAAAAAGCTTCAATATAGGTAAAAAAGAAGTAAAAGAGGCAGTGATAAAAGCCTATGATGAGCTAAAGAATTACAGGGATGATATTAAGAGGGCAGGAGAAAATGCTCTTGAGTACATAAAAGAAAACAATATTAAAGGAATTGTCTTGGCTGGTAGGCCTTATCATATAGATCCTCAAATAAATCACGGTATACCAGAAATGATTAATTCATTAGGAATGGCAGTACTTACAGAGGATTCGGTTTCACATATGGGTCATTTAGAATTTCCTTTAAGAGTAGTCAATCAGTGGGCTTATCATTCAAGATTATATCTTGCAGCAGAATATGTATCTAAAAGAACTGATTTAGAATTAGTTCAGCTTGTATCCTTTGGTTGTGGAGTAGACGCAGTCACTACAGATCAGGTGCATGAAATTTTAAGTAGTAATTCTAAAATGTTTACCATGCTCAAAATTGATGAAGGAAACAATCTAGGTGCTGCAAGAATAAGACTACGCTCTTTAAAAGCTACTATGTTAGAGCGTGAGAAAAATGGTTATGAGCTTAAAACAAAGGGTAATCCCTATGATAAAAAGATATTCACAAAGGAAATGAAAAAAAATCATACTATTCTGGCACCTCAAATGTCGCCTATTCATTTTAGGTTTGTTGAAGAGGCTGTAAGACTGTCGGGATATAATATGGAGGTACTACCTGATATTGATTCAGAAGCAGTGGATGTAGGCTTAAAATATGTAAATAATGATGCGTGTTATCCAACAATAATCGTGGTAGGCCAGCTTATAAAAGCTTTACAATCGGGGAAATATGACCCTGATAATACTTCGTTAATTATAACTCAGACCGGTGGAGGATGTAGAGCCACTAACTATATCGCATTTTTAAGAAAGGCATTAAAGGATGCAGGATTTGAACAGGTCCCAGTAATATCTCTTAATGCAAATGGTATTGAATCAAATCCAGGCTTTAATCTTTCACTAGGATTACTTAATCGAGCCATGATGGCACTTCTCTACGGAGATTTGTTTATGAGTGTGCTCTATAGAGTAAGACCGTATGAAAAAATTAATGGCTCATCTAATAAGTTATATGAAAAATGGGCTGAAACATGCATCAAATCACTAAATGATGCTAGTATAAAACAGTTCAAAAATAATATACATAGCATTGTTAAAGAATTTGATGCATTAGAAATAACAGATGAAGTTAAGCCAAAGGTGGGCTTGGTAGGTGAAATTCTTGTAAAATATCATCCTACTGCTAATAATGATGTTGTTAATGTGGTTGAATCTGAAGGTGGAGAGGCAGTTATGCCAAGTCTTACTGATTTCTTTCTATACTGTGCCTATAACCAGGAATTTTCCCATAAACACTTATCAGGAAAAACAAAAGCTCTAGTTATTGCAAGGACTGTTATTAATATAATTGAGCTATACAGAAAAACATATAAAGAGGCACTGGCTAAAAGTGATAGATTCTATGAGCAGAAAAGCATTCAGGAGATTGCTAAAGGCGCCCAGAAGGTTATGTCACTTGGAAATCAAACTGGTGAAGGCTGGCTTCTTACAGGAGAAATGATAGAGCTAATAGAAAATGGCGTAAAAAATATTATATGTATGCAACCTTTTGCATGCCTACCTAATCATGTGGTTGGAAAAGGAATGATAAAGGAATTGAAAAGAGTATTTCCGGGTGCTAATATAGTTGCAGTTGATTATGACCCCGGCGCCAGTGAGGTAAATCAGCTCAATAGAATTAAGCTCATGATATCAACTGCATTTGATAATTTAGGGAAAGATGAGTATAGCGATAGAACTGTGAAAAATGAATTAATAAGTTAGTGGTAGCTAAATTCCTCTGCTTGACTCATACGACCTAGATTAGGTATACTAATTCAAGAATATTGCATGCAAGGGTTAAATTTTCATTCAGTTTTGGATAAGAATTCACATAATAACTTCATATTCATCGAATAGAATGCATGTAATTAGCAGTTTTTATCAATAATGAATAATGCTACGTTAGGAAGGTCGTAATAACAATATGCAAAAGTACGGATTAAACGAATTAAGAGAAATGTTCTTGGCCTTTTTTGAAAGCAAGGGTCATTTGCGTCTTCCAAGCTTTTCGCTGGTTCCGCAAAACGATCCAAGTATATTATTAATAAACGCAGGGATGACCCCTTTAAAGCCATATTTTACAGGCATTGAGGTGCCACCGTGCAAACGAGTTACGACATGTCAAAAATGTATTCGTACCCCAGATATAGAGAATGTAGGTAAAACTTCGCGTCATGGTACATTTTTTGAGATGCTTGGAAATTTTTCATTTGGTGATTATTTTAAAAAGGAAGCTATCCCATGGGCTTGGGAGTTTTTCACCAAGGTTCTTGAAATTCCTGAGGATAGGCTCTATGTATCTATATATGAAAATGATGATGAGACCTATGAAATATGGAATAAGGATGTAGGACTCTCTTCAGATAAAATCTTCCGTATGGGAAAGGAAGATAATTTTTGGGAGCACGGAACAGGCCCTTGTGGTCCCTGCTCTGAAATATATTATGACAGAGGTCCGGATAAAGGTTGCGGCAGCCCTGATTGCACTGTGGGTTGTGAATGTGACCGTTATATTGAAGTATGGAATAATGTTTTTACCCAGTTTAATAAGCAAAAGGATGGCACATATATAGAGCTTGATAGTAAGAATATTGACACAGGCATGGGTCTTGAACGCTTAGCTTGTGTAATGCAGGATGTCGACAATATTTTTGAGGTTGATGCAATTCGTGCAATCCTTGAATGTGTATGCAAAATAGCAAATGTAGAATACGGAAAGGACTATAAGAAAGATGTGTCAATCCGTGTTATAACCGACCACGTCAGAAGTGTTACCATGATGGTGTCTGATGGTATTTTGCCATCTAATGAGGGTCGTGGATATGTATTAAGAAGACTTTTAAGAAGAGCTGCTCGTCATGGTAGACTTCTTGGAATTAATAGAATGTTTTTAGCAGAGATAGTAAATACAGTAATTGATTGTTTTGGCCAAGCATACCCAAATCTTGTTGAAAAACAGGAATACATCAAAAAGGTTATAAACATTGAAGAAGAACGTTTTTATGCCACCATAGATCAGGGCATGATAATATTAGACGATTATATTAATCAAGTTAAAAAAGATAATTCGAATATTTTAACAGGTAAGATGGTCTTTAAGCTTCATGATACCTATGGCTTTCCCATGGATTTAACTAAGGAAATCGCATCTGAAAATAATATTTCCATTGATGATGAGGGGTTCCATGTTGAAATGAAAAACCAGAAAGATATGGCCAGAGAAGCTCATAGGAGTAAAGAAGGCTCTGCATGGGAAAAGGATTTGTTTGCAAACACAGATAAAACCAATGTTACAGCGTTTGTTGGATATAATAACACTACCTCAGAGTCAAAAGTTCAGTATATTATATTAAATAATGAGCTTACTGATAGTGCACAGCAAGATGATTGTGCCACATTGATACTTGATATTACTCCTTTTTATGCTGAAAGCGGTGGACAGACTGGAGATTCAGGGATTATTTTTAATTCTGATTTTAGTATGGAAGTATCTGATTGCCAAAAGACAGCTGATGGTAAATACCTGCATATAGGAAGAATTACTTCCGGCAGTGTACAGATTTCAGATACTGTTAATGCATCAATAGATGTTGAAAAACGTAATGAAACAGCCCGAAACCATACGACAACCCATCTACTTCATAAGGCATTAAAAAATGTATTAGGCGACCATGTAAATCAATCTGGTTCATATGTTACGCCTGAACGTTTGCGATTTGATTTTACTCATTTTTCTGCAATGACCCATGATCAACTTGAGGCAGTAGAAAATGAGGTAAACACTAATATTCTAAAGAATCTTATTGTAAACACTGAGGAAATGACTGTTGATGAGGCTAAAAAGTCAGGAGCAATGGCTCTTTTTGATGAAAAGTATGGAAACAAAGTAAGAGTTGTTTCAGCTGGAGATTACAGCAAGGAATTATGTGGAGGAACTCACCTTAAATATACTGGTGAAGCTGGTTTAGTAAAAATATTATCAGAGAACGGTATTTCCGCTGGAATAAGAAGAATTGAGGCTCTAACAGGTTTTAATGCAATAAACTATTATAAGGGCCAAGAGAACTTACTTAAACATGCATCTGAAACAGCAAAAACCTCTTCAGAGGATCTTGCTAAGAAAATAGAACATTTATTTGAAGAGATTAAATCCTCTAAAAAAGAGCTTGAAGATATAAACACAAAGATTGTTAATAGCTCCTTGGATAATTTTATAGAAAGTGCTAGAATAGTTAAAGGAATGAAGATCATAACTGCTAAAATTGATGAACTCGACATGAATGCCCTAAGAAATACCTCTGATACTATGAAAAATAAAATTGGTTCGGGAGTAGTTATATTAGCTTCTGTCAAAGAAGATAAAGTGAATCTTATTGTTGCTGCCACCAAGGACGCTGTTTCTGCCGGTATTCACAGTGGAAAGATAATTAAAGAGGCTGCTGCTGCATGCGGTGGTGGGGGCGGAGGTCGTCCCGATATGGCGCAAGCAGGTGGGAAGAATCAAGAGGGTATTGAAAAAGCGCTTGAAATAGGTAAGAATATGGCCATACAAATGCTCGAGTGAGAGTAGAAAATACTGTAAGTATGTTATGTATTGTGATAGAATGCCTAAACAGGAGCTGATGTTTTGAATAATTGTATTTTTTGTCGTATAATAAACGGAGATATTCCGTCAACTAAGGTTTATGAGGATGAATATGTCTACGCTTTTAATGATGTTAATCCTGCCGCACCTGTACATGTGCTGGTAGTACCCAAGGTTCATATAGAGAGCCTAGAAGCTTTAAATGAAGACAATCTTGAAAATGTAGTTCATATACATCGAGGAATAAAGAAGGTAGCCGAAATTTGTAAAATTAATAAAGATGGCTACAGGGTTATAATTAATTGTGGAGAAGGAGCAGGGCAAACGGTTTGGCACTTACACTATCATGTGTTAGGTGGTACAAAAATGAATGAAAAAATAATTTAAGTGTTTGCCCATTAAAAAGATGTTGACGCTTTCAAAACCACTATTATATAATATAATACGTGCTGTAACATGGTTTACCATTCACACCGACTGGATAAATCCCTTGGCACGGCGGTATGTACGTAACAGAGGGGAGGGATATATGTGTCTGAAGTTAGAGTTAAGGAGAACGAGTCCCTTGATAGTGCGCTAAAAAGATTTAAGAGACAATGTGCTAAGTCTGGCGTTCTCGCTGAAGTGAGGAAAAGAGAGCATTATGTTAAGCCCAGCGTTAAACGCAAGAAGAAATCCGAGGCTGCGAGGAAAAGGAAGACAAAATAAGGGTTTAATTTAGTGACTCTTCAAAAAGATAGCCTTAATATGATTTTCATAAATAACAAAGCCCGGGGCAAACCTTCGGGCTTTGTTATTTTAAAAGTAAGAAGTAGAAAAATACTTTGTTTTATTAAACAATGTCTGATAGATATAAGAATAAAGGTGTAAGGATACAAGAATGGAAAACTATTATTTAGGCAATGGCAGAATATGGAAATGTGCTATAAATGATACGGACAATACTATTTTTGAAAATGCATATAAAGATAGTATTCCTGATGCTATGGTTGCATTATTAAATAAACGTGGGATTTGCTCAAAAAAAGAAATCAATAGTTTTTTCAAGCCTTCATTGGATAATCTTCATAATCCTTTTTTATTAGATGGTATGGAAGATGCCGTTGAAAGGATTTTTTTAGCCGTAAAAAATAATGAACGAGTATTAATTTATGGTGATTATGATGCTGACGGAGTTTCAGCTACTTCAATTTTGCTACGTTTTTTTAAATACTTAAATGTTGAGGTAGATTTTTATATTCCTGACAGGGTTGATGAAGG
>CAYMAE010000047.1:0-7199 GCA_964388375.1 uncultured Ruminiclostridium sp. | reverse complement strand
CTTTGTGGTGCAGGAGTTGCGTTAAAGCTTATTCAGGCTTTATGTATTAGACTGGATAAACCAAGAAAATATGAAGAGTACCTTGATATTGTAGCAATTGCAACTATAGCTGATATTGTTGAGTTGCAAGATGAAAACCGAATTATAACCAAGCTCGGAATGGCTAAAATACTCGAAAACCCATGCCCGGGTATAAAGGCTCTTCTTGATTTATCTTTAAAGGATAAAAAGCAAATGGATTCATACAGGCTATCGTTCTTATTGGCTCCAAGAATAAATGCAGCCGGAAGAATGGGGGATGCAGGTGCTGCAGTCAAGCTTTTTATTACTGATGACCAAGAACAAGCCAATGAATTGGCAAAACTTTTAAATAATTCTAATACCAAAAGACAGGCTGTACAAGATGAAATTTTTAAAGAAGCGGTAAAGATTATAGAAAATGATACTAGGTATAGTCAGGAAAAGATTATTGTAATACATAATGAAGGCTGGCATCATGGCGTCATAGGTATTGTGGCTTCTAAAATAGTCGATAAATATCATAAGCCTACCTTCGTTTTTTCGGTAGAAAACGGTAAAGCCGTTGGTTCAGCAAGGAGCATAGAGGGTTTTAACCTGTTTATGGCAATGGAAGCACATGCTGACTTATTTATTAAGTTTGGCGGTCACGAGCAGGCAGGGGGCCTCACTCTATTGACTGAAAATTTAGATATTTTTAGAAGTAAAATCAACTCTTATGCACAAAACTTAATTTCAGAGCAAATGCTTATTCCACAAACATGTATTGATATAGAGACTAAAGGGTCGGATATCAATCTAAAGATAGCTAAACTAATAAACTTTATGGAACCCTTTGGTTCTGGAAACAAGAAACCAATCTTTTCGTTTAAGGGAGCTATACTCCGTAACAAGAAGGCAATAGGGAATGGAAAACATCTGAAATTAATGCTCGGAATAGATCAAGATAATATAGATGCTGTATTTTTTGGTAAAGGTAATTTGGAGCAAGGCATTTTTCCTGGTGATAAAGTTGACATTATCTTCACACAAGAGGTAAACACTTTCAGGGGTTATGAAAACCTTCAAATAAGGCTTATAGACATGAGGCTTACCGAATCTTTGGTGGAAAGGAATAATTGTCTTCTAACGGGAGCTCGTAACCTTGAATGTCTTGATTGCGATGAAAAATGGCTTTATAATGGGATTATTGATAAAGTAATAGAAAATGACGATATCCTAATAAATAGGGATATCCTAGTAATCATATATAAATATATAATTGATCAAGGTGCCTTAACCCTAAGTGTTGCTGATTTATTCGTACTATCAGAGAGATTGAGGCAAGAGACAAAAAAGAATATAAACATATTCAAACTTATTGCTTCACTCCTTGTTTTTGATGAATTGGGATTAATGGAAGTAATACTTAAGGAAAACGGAAGCTACACAATTAGCATCCCTACTGAGGTTGAGAAGGTCGACCTTTTAGACTCAAATATTTTGGGATGGTTAAATGATGCTCTACAAAGTGGAGCGTAATGGTGAAGAAATATGATTGATGCGTTCATGAGGCTTAAGGAGTTGATAGTTAAATACAACCCAGACTCTGATATGAAATTGATCGAGAAGGCCTATACTTTTTCAACAAGAGCACATAAAGGTCAAGAGAGAGTATCTGGGGATCCATATATTATACATCCTGTTGAGGTAGGATGTTTATTAGCCGAGCTTGAAATGGACGATAGTTCTATTATTGCTGGAATTCTACATGATACTATCGAGGATACTTCCTTAACTTACGATAAAATCAAAAAAGAGTTTAGTGAAGAAATTGCAGAGCTTGTTGATGGGGTGACAAAGCTTACAAAAATCTCATATACTACAAAACAGGAAATCCAAGCCGAGAACTTTAGAAAGATGTTTCTCGCAATGGCAAAAGACATACGTGTAATAATTATTAAATTATGCGATCGTCTTCACAACATGCGAACATTAAAGTTTATGATAAAAGAGAAACAGCTTCAAAAGGCCCGAGAGACTATTGATATATATGCGCCATTAGCCCATAGGCTTGGTATTTATAAAATCAAGGGTGAATTAGAGGACTTAAGCTTTCGTTATCTAGATGAAAAAAACTATTATGATTTAGTTGAGAAGATTGCCAAGAAACGCAAGGAACGTGAAGATTATATTTATGCAATCATTGATAGTGTAAAGAAGAAGACCGATGAAGTATATATAGAGGGCTCTATTGAAGGGCGAGCAAAACATCTTTACAGTATTTACAGGAAAATGTCAACTCAGAATAAAACTCTAGATCAAATTTATGATCTTTTTGCCATACGTTTAATTGTTGACTCAGTCAAGGATTGCTATTCGGTTTTAGGCATTGTTCATGAAATGTTTAAGCCTATGCCGGGAAGATTTAAAGACTATATCTCAATGCCTAAACCTAATATGTATCAATCTCTTCACACAACTGTGATTGGGCCTGAGGGTATCCCTTTTGAGGTTCAAATAAGAACCTGGGAGATGCATAGGACGGCCGAGGTCGGCATTGCAGCCCATTGGAAGTACAAAGACGGTGGAAAAGATAGTAGATCCTACGCTGAGAAGTTTTCATGGCTTAGGCAGATGCTTGAATGGCAAAAGGATGCTAGAGACCCCGATGAATTTATGGAAACTCTTAAAATTGACCTTTTTACAGATGAGGTTTTCGTTTTCACACCAAAAGGCGATGTTAAAAATTTAAGAGCAGGCTCAACACCTATAGATTTTGCCTATTATATACATAGCGATATAGGTAATCGAATGATTGGGGCTAAAGTAAATGGCAGAATAGTTACTATAGACCACGAGCTTAAAAATGGAGATATAGTAGATATTCTTACGTCGGGTGCGAGTAATGGTCCGAGCCGAGATTGGCTTAAGATTGCAAAAACATCCCAAGCCAGGACTAAGATTAATCAATGGTTTAAGAAGGAAAAACGTGAAGAGAATATAGAACGGGGTAGGATGTCGGTAGAGAAAGAAATAAAAAAGAGCAGTCTTACCATGAATCAGTTACAAAAAAGTGAATACATGGAAGTAATAATGAAAAAGTATAATTTTCATAGTGTAGACGATGTATTTGTTGCTATAGCTCTTGGTTCAATAACATTAAATACAGTGGTCACAAGGCTTAAAGAAGAATATAGAAAGAGCCTTCCACTCGAAGAACAGACGAATTTGCTTATTAATAATATTGAGAAGGAGAGCAAAAAGAAGAATAAGAATACACCTGATAGTGGTGTTGTAGTCAAAGGTATAGATAATTGCCTGATAAGGATTTCGCATTGTTGTAATCCTGTTCCGGGAGATGAAATAGTCGGATATATAACAAGGGGTAGGGGTGTTTCAGTCCATAGAGAGGATTGTCCCAATATCAAAGCAAATATCATAGATGGTGATGCGAGGCTAATTGAGGTTTCTTGGTATAAAAAGATTTCTAAGAACGTATCATACTTAGCAGATATAACACTCAAAGCTAATGATAGACCGGGACTGATTGTGGAAATTACAAATGCTATAGGTGAATCAAGGATACCTTTAAGAGCAATTAATGCAAGAACAGCAAAGGATATGTCTTCATTAATGCACATGACTCTAGAAATTAGCGATATCGACCAGTTAGATAGAATTATTACAAAAATGAAGCGCATTAAAGGAGTATTAGAAATATCACGAAACAAATAAGGAGGCATAATGCGTGCTATAGTTCAAAGAGTTAAAAATGCAGAGGTGCGTGTTGAAGGCAAAGTAACTGGAAAAATAGATAAGGGGATTTTAGTATTCCTTGGAGTCGGAGAAGACGATGATGACAAGGATTTGAAATATATAGCAGCTAAAGTAGCGAATCTTCGTATTTTTGATGACCATGATAATAAAATGAATCTCTCTGTTATAGATGTTGAAGGACAAGCTCTAGTGATTTCTCAATTTACTCTCTTTGGAGATTGCAGAAAGGGTAATAGGCCAAGCTATTCTAAAGCAGCAAGGCCGCAGATGGCGCTTGATTACTATGAGAGATTTATGAAGATTTTGAGAGATGAATACGATGTTCATGTCGAATCCGGGATATTCCAAGCTCATATGGATGTTGATTTTGTCAATGATGGTCCGGTTACATTACTTTTAGACAGTAAAAAGTTATTTTAGCTCTATGATACATACTTTACTTAGTTTTGATGCATAGTGAAAACAAATAAAATTAAACTTTATATAATGAGAATAATAGTATAAAAAAACGAGGTGTAAATATGGAAATTAAGGTTTTAACAAATGGTATATTGGGTTCAAACACTTATATAGTGAGTAGTAATAAAGAATGTGTAATTATTGATTGTGGAAATAAGCCCAGTGAAATAATCGACGAGATTAAAAACGGTGCCTTAAATCCAAAATATATTATTCTTACTCATGGACATGCAGATCATACTTATTATGCTGCTCAAATTAGAGAGGCTACTAATGCAACTCTTTGTATTCATAAGGACGAGCTTGCTTTGTATAGAGATCCTAATGAAAATGGATATAATTCCTTTGGATTTTCTGAAGATATTTCAGTAGCTAATCCAGATAAGCTTTTAGAAGATGGAGATAAACTTGATTTAGGAGATGAGACAATACAGATTATTCATACTCCTGGTCATTCTCTAGGAGGTATATGTATCCTAATATCTGATTCGATTTTTACTGGCGACACTTTATTTCAATCAAGTGTAGGAAGAACTGATTTGAATGGTGGAAGCTGGAGCGAACTGGTTAATTCTATAAAAAATAAGTTATATACCTTAGATGACAGCATAAAGGTTTATCCAGGCCATGGCATGGATTCAACAATAGGCTTTGAAAGAGAGAATAATCCCTATGTGTAACAAAAACAAGCTTATTGTTAAAATTGAGGGTATAGATTATAAGATGGAGGCGCGAGTACTACTGCGCCTTTTTTTTAACGAGGAGAGCTTTTGTATTTTAAACATTGAAGATGAGGCTGAGGATAAACATAAGGTCGAGGACGAGGTTGGTGTTGGTGCTGGTGCCGATGTTCAAGATGGCTTAGAGAATATTTCTTTATTACATGTTAAAGTTTTAAGAAAAGATTCAGAGTGGTTATACTCAGCATATTATTATGAGGACGCAAAAAACCAACATCTTATAGATGTTCAAATTCCACTTCATTTTTCTAAAAGAACCGTTACTGATGATGAGCTAAATAAGCCAGGAGGCATAATCTTAAAGAGTCAAAAAATCCTCTTAGGAACATGCATAGTTGATGTCCTATCAAAAGTAACTGGTAAAAAGCTACCCTATGGAGCACTTACTGGAATCAGACCTGTGAAGCTTGCAATACACTGCATAGACGATGGCATGGACAAGGAACGGACTATTAACTTTCTTATAGAGACTACCTCCATGAGTGAAGAAAAAGCAAGGTTACTTTATGATGTCGCCCTGCTAGAAAAGCCATATATAAATGCAGATTCTATGAGCGTGTATCATACCCAATATCAGTCTTTCAATCCTAATGTCCATCTTTATATTGGAATTCCATTCTGTGTAAGCAGGTGCCTGTATTGTTCGTTTACATCATATCCAATAAGTCGTTATGAGAGTCTTGTACCTGATTTCATATCTGCTCTTAAAAAGGAATTGGTACACACATACAATTTTATTAAGAATAAAGGCTTAAGGATTAAATCCATATATATAGGTGGTGGGACTCCTACAGCACTTGATAATTATAGCTTTCAAACAATCTTATCAACGGTGAATGAATTGTTTAATTCTAATGGTATAGAATTCACTGTTGAGGCCGGAAGACCAGACACAATAACATCTGATAAGCTACAATCAATGAAAGGTGCAGGTGTAACAAGAATTAGCATTAATCCTCAGACAATGAATTCATCTACATTAAAGACTATAGGGAGGAATCACTCACCACAACAGATAATAGAAAAATACTATTTGGCAAGAAAATTAGGATTTAACAATATAAACATGGATATTATAGCAGGGCTACCCGGAGAGAATATCGCGATGTTTGATTATACATTAAAAGAAATAGAGAAGATGTCTCCCGATAGTTTAACAGTCCATACAATGGCGTTAAAGAGAGCATCTTTGCTCCATGATGAAATTAAAAGCTATGAGATGAGTTCGGATGAAGTTGTGGAGAAAATGATTAAGGCTGCTAGAATTTCAGCTAATAATATGGAAATGCGGCCATATTATTTATACCGACAAAAGAATATTTTAGCTAATCTAGAGAACACAGGCTATTCTAAACCTGGTTATGAGTGTTTATATAATATTCATACCATGGAGGAGTGTGAAAGTATAATAGCAATGGGTCCTGGATCTATCTCGAAATTTGTCTGGCCTGATGGTAAAAAAATTGAGCGCACCTGTAATGTAAAAGAGGCGGCTCAATATATAGAACGTATTGATGAAATGCTTAAAAGGAAAGACGACAAGATAAATGCTATTTGGTAGCACTAATATCACTCGTCATAGATGATACTACTTGGTTTTAATATCAAGAATTTCTCCTGCATAAACCCTGTGATAATCACCATTTTTATAATTCTTCTCAAGTGTTTCATCAAGAAAATATTCAGAGGATAAATCCTGATAGTATAATTTTTTGCATTCGATAATTAGCTTAGCTTGTTCATAACCAACAGAGCCATTAGACAGAGGAAATGGCCTTAGACCAGTTTCTTTAATTTTATCAATATCTCTTCCGGATTTTTTGCCACAGGTATTTAGAACACTTCTATGTTCATCATCAAAGAAGCTTAAAGAGAAGTTTTGGTTACTTTCTATGAATTCATAGGTATAGCGACTAGGTCTTACGAAAATAAAGCAAACATTTTTATTCCAAAGCACACCCATCCCGCCCCAGCTAGCAGTCATAGTATTGAATTTCTCAATAGTTCCAGAGGAAATCAGCATCCAATCCTTACCGATAAGGGAGAAGGGGTTTTTGTTAAAGTCGTCAGCCTTAATTGAATTAAAAATACTGGCCAATATAGATCGCTCCTTTTCACATTTTTTATAGATATAGTATCTCGTATGTTTATGCAATTCAAATTACTGCACTATTTTATATTATCTAATGTTATTATATCATGGTTAGATAATTAGGGTGAATA
>CAYMAE010000046.1:5336-16447 GCA_964388375.1 uncultured Ruminiclostridium sp. | reverse complement strand
GCCTTTAGGTTTACTCTAATCTCATCGATTTTTTCAGGAATAATAACAATTGCAAGAGTTAAAACCTTATTTGCATCTGCAATCTGTAAGAGCGAAACATCATCGTCCTCTAGATCAATCTCATATCCATCATAAACCATAAACGGGTCTGTGACAACAAAGCATAATTCGGGAGAATCTACACTTTGAAGCCAGAAGAATACTTCTTCGCCTGAACTATTGCCTATCAAGACAAAGTTTTTACTCATTTCGAGTCCAGGTATACCCTCGGGGAAATAAATAAATTCCTTTTCATCAATTTCTATCATTCCAAAGTGGGCAGTTTCTAATTGCATAGCAAATACCTCCGCAATATTTAAATTTATATGCTTTTGATAAAATATCTTCAGCATTTCTAATTTATTAACTTAAAAAATCTACAAGTGAAGGTTGAATTACACGAGCCCCAGTTGCTAGCGAAGCCCTGTAGACATTTTCCTCATTTTGTAGCTTCATTATAGCCTCGGCTATATCTACATCCTCATTTTTACTCATAAGCTTTGTATAATTGACGTAATCGTCATCAATACGGTTAGTTGAAAGCTCAACCCTATTCATCCTTGCTCCTAAACCTGCTCTTACCCGCAAGAGATTACCCAAATCGTCATCAATATCTCCTAATAGAGTTGAGAGTGCGGATTTGTCGTCATTGTCCATAGCATCAAGTACTTTGTCAAAAGTATCTATAAAGCTGCTCTTATCCCCTGCAGCACCAGCTAAACCTCCATTAAAAAGGTCGTTGCCCGGTACATTTATATTAATATCATCGCCAATGCCAATTTCAAACTTTATCTGTTCTGAATTAACTACATCGATATTAAAAGTACCATCTTCATTGAGCAGTGCCTTATCTGTCTTAAAACCCGAGAAGATATATCGTCCCGCATAAGTTGCATTCCCCAAATCAACCATCTGCTTTCTAAGCTGACTAACTTCCTCTTGAATTTTGGCTACTTCTTCTGGTGTGTTAGTTCCATTTGCCGCTTGATTTGTTACTTCCTTCATTCTGTGGACCACTTGTGTGATTTGGTTCATAGCAGCCTCGGTAATGTCCATCCAAGCCGTTGCATCATCTGTGTTTCGCTTATATTGACTAATTTCAGCCACATCAGTACGAAGCTTCAATGCCTTGGAGGCAACTATAGGATCATCCGAGGGAAGGGTTATTTTCTTTCCTGATGATAGTTGATTAAAGTATTTCTGGGTTCTACTCAGATTACTTGACAAACTTTGCATCATGTTATTTGTAAGCATATTATTTGTAATTCTCATAGTACACCTCCTGGCTCCAAGCCATTACTTTCTATATACCCATTCTATTAACTAAAATATCCAAGACCTCTCCGTAGCTTCTTATCATTGTTGCTGCTGCTCCATATATTTGCTGATATTTCACAAGATTAGTCATTTCTTCATTCAATGATACTCCCGAGATGGCTTGGCGGCGATTTTCTAATTGCCCTGTTATTCCCTCTTGAATACTAAGGTATTGCTCATACTGCTGTCCATCAACTCCCATGGAGGAAACAAGAGTTTTAATATAATCCTCAGGTGCACCTTCCATAAACATATGAGTGTTATGGCGCATTTGTATAAGTGCATTCAGATTTTCATTATTTCCAACCTCTCCTGGTTTAGAGGATGCTGAAATATTGTTTGTTGGGTCAGTCTCAACGTCAAAGCTTATAGAAAAATTCTTTGCAGTAAGAGTCTGATATCCTGCCACTAATCTTTCGTCAATGTCTGTAGTGGCGGGGTCGTCGACAATTCCCATTCTTTCGGCATATGCCAGTGCCTGATCCTTAAAATCCTCACTGGACATATAATCTCCATAACTATCAACTATAGTAAAAAATCTTATCCCTGACGGGTCTGACGGAGTATCTCCCCCAACTGAATCACGAGTATAGCCGTCTATATGGCCATCTATTTTATCAAGTGCTCCATCACCATCATTGTCCATGATACCCTCATTAAATGACATTGCAAACGTACGAACAAACTCATTCATTTTTCTCTGATAATAGGGTATACCTTTGGTATTAGCTGACTTTTCGCCATTTATACCAACTATGCCATCATTACCATCACGCATATCAATATAGCCCTTTAATTCTCCTGCCTTCAAGCTAAGCTTATTCCCATCGACCCAGGACACATTATAAAGGTTATCTATATCCTCTTCATTTAGTTTTGTATCCCTGCTCTCGCATTTAAGATGGGTTGACTTCCCATGATCTACTAAGGCTTTACCGCTTATTGTTACAACAAAGCGAGTTTCTTTTTCACCATTAGGAAGCTTTAGGCCTGTTTCAGTTTCATAAGCACTACAATTAACTAATCTTGAGAGCTTGTCTACAAGATGGCCTCGCCTGTCTCTTAAATCATTAGCCTTATTTCCCATGACCTCAAAATTATATATTTGAAGGTTTAAATCTTTTATTTGGTCTGCTATACCGTTAATCTCCTCGACCTTTGCATTGACCATGTTATTCATATCCTCTTGTAAATGCTCAAAACGCACTGCTACACTGTTAAAATACTGAGCTACGGCAACGCCTCTTTCTTTTACCATGGCACGAGCAGATAGGTCGGACGTATCTGTGGAAAGAGTCTGTAATCCACCATAAAAATCGCTTATTATCTTTGTGTATCCATTATCGCTTGGCTCGTTGTAAATAGTTTGCATGTCTTCGATTATGGTATTCTTAACACTCCACTCACCAAGGTATTGACTTTCGCTCCAATATTTTTCATCTAAAAAAGTATCTCTCATTCTGTCTATGCTAACGACATCAGAGCCCATACCCATCATCCCTGCACTATTAGCCACAAGAAGAGGACGCGCCGAGGTTTGATTTACGACCTGTCGGGAATACCCGGGTGTGTTGGTATTATCAATATTATGAGCGACATTTGCCATACCCCTTTGTGCCGAGTACAGCCCCCTCATTGCTATTTCCATACCCATGTATGTTGTATTATTCATTAAATCACCTTACCCTTTTCCTCTACTTTGTGTCCGCCCTCTTGAGTATCACATTAATTATAATTAGTAACCTAAATAATTGACGTTACGCGTTTTTACTATGCAACACCCATTCTATACATAATTGTCTCCAGCATTTGATTAACTACGTCTATAACCTTGGCGTTGGCGTTATAGGCATATTTAAATTTAATCATATTAGTCATTTCCTCATCTAAAGACACACCCATTACCGACTGTCTCATAGAATCGGCCTGTGAGACAAGGCTCTGATAGCTTGCAGCCATACTACTTGCCTCATAGCCCTTGTTACCGATATCCATGATAATATTTTGATAGTATGTATCAAGACTTAAAACCTTCTTATTACCAGTCATTAGATTGTTGTTTCTAAGGCTTGCTATTGCAAGTGCAATCTGATTATCCCCATTTGCATCAGTTGTTGATGCGGCAATACTGGTAAGATTCTTTAGCTTATCACTTACTTTGATATTCCCTAATTCTATAGGCAGGTTTGGCTCTATAGGTTCAAAAAAGAGTCCTCCATCCTCCCCATTTAAGGTTTTCCCCGATAAATGAAGACGGTTGACTTCTCTTGCCATTATGTTTATAAGGGCATTTAGTTGCTTTCTAACTGAGGAAATAATATTTAAATCTCCTGATACAGTTGACATCTTTGTATTTACATCTTTATTAATATCAACCGATATTGTTTTCATAAGATCCTCAAAATCTGTACCATCCTCACTTTCGTAGAGTTTTCCTCCTGTCTGTTCAGTGAGAATATCCCAGCCCTTTTCACCCGCATCACCTGCGTTGAAATATGCCGAATTTGTAGCAACCGAAACGGTGAATTGGTGCTTATTAATCACCTTTAAATAATCTGATATCTCTTCATCGGTAGTAATATTCCCGTTTCCATTAATACTCTTATCGGTAAAGACCATAAGATACTTGTTAATATCCTCAGCATCATTGCTATCTATAGCATCTATTACGTCCGCAAAATCATTGCCTGGACCTATGTCGGGTGTGCTTGGGATTGCTGCACTTAGGCCTGCAGCATCTTTACCGTAGTTTACATTTGTTACACCTGCTGTGCCTCCAAATGTGACGAGGCGAAGATTATAATCAATCCCTCTACTCTGTAAATCGTCTACTAGAGCTTGTACCTGTGCCTTGACATCGGTAAAAAAGTCCGGGTTTGCATTTGAAACATCTATTGCTATTGTGATATCTCCTGTCGTGTTAGGAGAACCGTTTTCGTAGCTTCCTTTCGCTCCACTTACCTCTCCACGAGCCTCTAGAAGCCCCTTTACTATGCCTGTTCCAACATCAATAGAGATGCTTCCATTCCTAGTTTCAAGCATGGGCTCATAGAAATGCGAGTAAGCCTTATCGGGCTGTGCCAGCATTCTTGTTTGCTCGCCCTTACTTACAAGAAAATATCCACCTACCAAAATGTCCATGCTCCCGTCACGAGTTTCCCATGTTTCAACATTAACAAGCTTGGAAAGAGTATCGCATAGTGTATTTCTTTGATCATAATAATCATTTGGAGTATTGCCCGCAGCTTCGGCACTCATTATCTTCACATTAAGTGCCGCTATATCCTCTGTTATATCATTTATTTCATCTATTCGAGATTTAATCTCAGTATTGATATCAGATTGAAGCTTGTTAATCTGGCTTCCCACCTTATTTAAATAATCGGTAAGAGAATCGGCTCTTTGCTTAACCAATGCTCTAATAGTAAGGCTTTCCGGTGCCTTACTAAGCTCTTGGAACGAATCCCAGAAGTTATTAAGTGAGACCTGAAACCCCTGCTGTATAGGCTCTCCTAAAATTGATTCTACATCTGTAACAGCCTTATTACGGCTCTCCCAATACCCTAGATTATTGCTTTCTGTACGGAAAATATTGTCATTAAACGTATGACGGATCTGACGCATTTGTTGTATGTCAACACCCATCTCTACACGCCAATTGCCGTATGCTTTTGTAGCGGCCGATTGCATGATAACGCTCTGCCTTGCAAAGCCAGGGGTAGCAAGATTAGCCACATTGTGCCCTGTTACTTCCAATGCTTTTTGATTAGCTGATAAACCTGACACAGCTGTGTCAAATCCAAAGAAACTAATAGACATGCATTACCCCCCCTTTTCTTAATATTTTATATCTAGCATGCTTCTATTATTGCTCTTGCTATCCTCTAGGCCACTTTTCCCGTAGGTAGGCGTAGCCGGTTCAGGAGCAGTAATTAGTTGCAAGTTAAAGTCCAAATACTTTATTGCATTTTCAATTAGCTTTTTATTAACTTCATTCCTTGATTGAAGCTTTGCTAATACATCTGATAGCTTTTTTTGAATATCATCAAGCTGTCTCTTATATGGATTTTTGACAATACTCTTAACCTTACTTATGGTAAGAGTATTAAAATTCTGATTATACTTATCTGCGAAAGTTTGTAATAGCTTCTCTCTTACCTGATTAAGCTTAACTGTTTGCTCAGCTAACTTCTGCTCTTGTTCAATAACAGAGCCGACAGCCTGGGCATCATTTTTTACTAAATAATTGGTTTTTGTCTCGGCTATCTTTAAAACTTCCAGGTATGTTTTATACTCATATTGCAAAGCTGTAATTAAATTTTCTGCTAGCTTTACATCAGACATTAACTCATCCTCCTAAAATCGCAATACTCTTCATAACATTTATCGGCAAAAAAAGAAAGCGGAATAACATATGTTTGTTATCCCGCTTATTTATTAATTATTAATTACTGATTAAATATCCTTTGGAGTTAGAGAAGAGACAATCTTTTCAGCTATATCGGTTGAATTAACTGAATAATTTCCGCTTTCTATCCTTTGCGAAATTTCATTAACCTTATCCTGACGCACATCAGGAACCTGTAGTAATGCTTTCATAACCACACTATAGTCCTTTGCTGTTCCAGAAATAGAGAGCTCATCCATTTTTGATGAAGTCTCTTGGACCTGGGCTGCTTTATCTATTTTGCCTTTGCTTCCATAAACACCCGTTACACTGGGAACATTTCCCCATATTTTCATTTTTAATTCCTCTCTTACTACTAGCACATTTGCTGAACTTACAGCATATTATCTTTTGTGAAACGAGATAAACTTCGTGTCATTTTCTATATCGTCAGTTAATTTGTTCAACTTAATAGGTTTTTTCAATTTCCCAAATAATCGATCTAACTTCCCCTACCCTTACGTTCGCCATGGAGATAACGCAATCCAGCATCCCCTTGTTTTTGTCCGTCGGCATTCTTTCCGTAATCGTCTTTCAAACTTTTACCTGCGGTAATCATTTCATTTGCCAAGCGTTTTGAACAACTTACACAAAAACGTCCGCTTTTAATTCTGTTTCCACAATTTTCACAAAGCAGGGCTATTGGGCTAGATTCGGTTACCTCAAGTTTTCCCTCTTTCAAAAAACGGTAAATCAAATGGCTGGGTACTCCTGTCTCTTTGGAAACTTCAGGAATCGTAGCCCCAGGGAAATCTCTAACAAATAGTCTAACCTTCTCAAAATCCTCATCTTCAAGCTTCTTACAGTCTTCACAAATGCGAGGACCTGTTACATACATAAAAATCTTGTTACATCTGGCACAGTTTTTGATTTCCGGCATGCTGACACCTCCAATAATACTCCTACCTATATTCTATCGTCATTTTTATGCAATTGCTATAACAATCGCATAAATTGAGCAAATACCCTGCTCTCTTAATATTTTAGCACAAGTATTTAATGTTGTACCGGTCGTAACAACATCGTCCACTAATAAAATGTTTTTACCTTCAAGATATTCAATGTCTTTTCCCAACGAAAAAGCCCCCTTAAGATTATCTAATCTCTCTTGTCTTTTTAGTTTACTTTGGGACTTAGTCTGGCGGTTTTTAATCAATAAGTCGGTTCTCATCTCAACTTTGGACAATAGGGATAATTGGTTTGCTATAAGCTCTGTTTGATTATAACCCCTCTGTCTTTTTTTCTTTGAATACATAGGAATGGGTATTATACTATCAAATTGCGGTACCGATTCTTCTCTAATGAGCTCTTTCCATAAAAGCTTAGCCATCGTTTTAGTAAGCCTAGGATGATTATTGAATTTCATGGTATGTATTGCCGCTTCAATCCCATCTTTATAATAAAAGCCTGCAAATATCTTATCAACAAGTTGTACCTCAGTATTTTTTACAAATCCCCTCCCAAATCTGGGAAGGCTTTTTTCACACGAAGGACAAATATATAAGGGCGTATTTTCAAAAAGAAGCTCCTCACATACCATACACTTAGCAGGAAATACCAAGCGAATTAGCTTTTCCGGTAGGCTGGGAGCCTGACTAAATAATTCCTGTTTCACTTAAAGCCTCTCCTTTAACCCCGAATAGCGTTCATTTTTGTTTACATTCTTCACCATCTTCTCTAGTGTAGAAGGGCTACCCACCAAGACAACGAGCTTCTTCGCTCTTGTTATGGCAGTATATAGCAAATTTTTGTATTTCAATAGTTCAGGCACCTTAAAAAGTGAAATTACTACTGCGGGGAACTCAGTGCCTTGGCTTTTATGTACTGTAATAGCAAAAGCATGTTCAAGATTTTCTAATGTGTCAAAACGATATTCACAAATCCGATTATCATCGAATTGTACCGTTATAAGCTCTACTTTAAAATCTATATCAATAATAATCCCCAAATCACCATTGTAAACGCCTAATCCCTCAGTTAAATACCCTTCGTCATCAGTAAGTGTCCAGTGCATATTATAATCATTTCGAACCTGCATTACTCTGTCGCCTAAACGGAAAATCACTGATCCATAAGCTTTTTGGGGCCTATTGCTATCCTCTGGGTTTAGACGCTTTTGTAGAACAACATTTAAATTATGTACACCCGTATCCCCTTTTCTCATAGGTGAAAGAACCTGAATATCTTTGAGGGGATCTAGCCCGTATTTATCAGGAATAAAATTGGCACAAAGCTCTGTAAGGCAAGTAATAACATCATGCCCATTTAGCTTTGGAATAAAGTAAAAGTCTCCTGACTCATGGTCTAGTTCAGGCATAAGACCTTGATTTATAAGATACGCATTTTTAATGATTTGGCTTTCTTCTGTTTGCCTGAATATAGTCTTTAGCTTCACCACTGGAAATTTTTCGCTTTCGATAATATCCGATAGTATCTTTCCTGGCCCAACTGAGGGCAACTGATCGGAGTCTCCGACAAGGACTAGACGCCCCTCCCAAGGAAAGGCTTTGAGTAAGGCCTCTGTCATAATAATATCTAGCATTGAAGCTTCATCAATTATTAACACATCAGCCAAAAGAGGGTCGTTCTCATTTCGCATAAATAAAGGTTTCTCATTTCCCTCGATTTTATATCCTACCTCTAGAAGTCTATGAATCGTCTTCGCTTCATGTCCTGATGTTTCGCTGATTCTCTTTGCTGCTCTTCCTGTAGGTGCTGCTAAAATTGTAGTTAGCCCCTTGTCTTCAAATATTTCGATTAATGTTTTAATAATCGTTGTCTTTCCTGTACCAGGTCCTCCCGTAATAATAGAAATCCCTTGGGTTAATGCACATTCTACGGCTTCTTTTTGAATTGAATCGAGCTCGATTTTTTGCTGTAATTGATAGTTTTTTATAAGCGAATCACTTTCAGTAACCCAATAATCATCTTTTTTAACGTTTAGCCCTGAAAGCTTTCTGGAAATGTATCGCTCTGCCTCTATCAAATCCTCTATGTAAACCCTATCTGGAAACTGATGTTCAACATAAATAGAGTCTTCTATTAAAAGCGCATCAAAAGCGTTTAATAATAAGTCCCCATCCACCCCAGTAAGTTTTATTCCTCGCTTAATAAGAGATTCCTTGGGAGTGTATGTATTACCTTGAGCTACCGAGGTTGAGAGCAAATATAATAAAGCGCATTTAAGTCTTTCCATTGAATAAGCATCGAAGCCCAGTGAAAATGCAATCCTGTCACAGACTGCAAAGCCAATTCCTATATCCGGTTCAGATAGTCTATAAGGATTTCTCTTGACCTCTTCATCTGCCTGGCTTCCAAAAAGATTCCAAACCTTAACTGCAATGTTTGAGGAAACACCGAATTGATTCATGAACATTATTATGGTTCGCATATTTTCTCGTTCAATAAAAGCTTGTCCAAATGAAAGGGCTTTTTGTGCCGTTATCCCCTTTATATCGGTAAGCTGCAAAGGTTCGAATTGTAAAACATTAAATGTCTCTTCACCAAACTTCTTAACAATTTTCTTTGCAGTTGCAGGTCCGATCCCCACTATAAGTCCACTTGATAGATATTTTAGAATACTATCCGTCTCTGTAGGCCTGTCCCTTTGGCAGGATAACACCTTAAACTGGCGTCCATAATTAGCGTGGAGAACAAATTCACCAGATGCAATTATATCTTCACCCTCGACCAAAAGAGGCATCACCCCTACTAGCGTAGCACGAGTATTATCCTCGGTACGTATATCACATACTGTATATCCGGTCTTTTCATTAGAATACCTAACGGAACTTACAGTCCCTTTGATTTCTTCCACTTTTTCACCTGCTAAATTTCAATATACTTCTCTCTATTTTTTATCATACAATACGAAACTTGCTCGGGCAACACCTCAATCGGATAGATTTCTTTAAGTTTCTCAATAATTTTAATTGCCTCTTCATCTTCATGCGAGACCATGAGATAGATTTTGCCATCTGACATGAGCCTTTCGGGAATACCTTCATAATATATATTTCTTATTATTCCTTCAAGTTTTGAACTAGAATATTGTGGTAAATATAATATAATTCTGATACGATGGTTAATAAAATCATTCTTTGACTGTCGAACTAAATATAGTATTGAAGAGGCCACACCTATAAATGCAAAAACTGTAAGAATAGTTATTATTAATATCTCCATTAGTTTTTCGCCCCGCTCTTTCAAAGAAAAAATGCCTCTACATTTATACTATGTTTTAAGCTAATACTATGTTAAATATGGAGGTTTACATGCAAAAACTTTTGATTGATCAGATTGTGCCAGGTATGAAACTAGCCAAAGATGTTGTTCTCGATGATGGGAGAATATTGCTCCTTAAAGGTTTTGCAATCAAGCCTAGATATATTAATAAAATGAAAACTTATAAAGTAACATCTATTTATGTTGAAGATAACATGGTGGACCTTGAAACCATAAGTGAAGAGATCCTTTATGAAGACGCATTTACAAATATTAAGGGCATCATGGAAAGCGTACGCATGGACGAGGAGATTAGTGTAGAAGAATTAAAGGGCACTGTACAGGACTTAGTTCACTTCATTCTCAATGATGACATGATTTTTATGACCCTCACAGGAATTAGAGACATAGATAATTATACCTTCCTACACAGCGTAGATGTCTGTATATATACTATCATTACTGCAAAGGCACTAGAATTAGATCTTGATGACATTCAGGAGCTAGCTTTAGCTGCAATTCTCCACGACATTGGCAAATGCAAAATTCCTCTGGCTATTTTAAATAAGCCCGGCAAGCTAACTGATTACGAGTTTGAAATAATGAAAGATCACTCTGTGCGAGGCACGAATATAACCAAAAAAATGCCCGACATAAGTGATAATATACCTAAAATAATTTGCCAGCATCATGAAAAATGGGACGGTTCAGGCTATCCTTATGGAATAAAGGAACACAATATAGAACTAGGCGCCAGAATCATAAGCATTGCCGATGTATATGACGCCCTTACCTCTGACCGAGTATACAGAAAACGCTTTATGCCTCATGACGCAGCAGAGTTTCTTATGAGACAAAGCAATTCCCAATTCGACCCAGAACTACTAAAATGCTTCTTAGATAGTATCACTGCGTATCCACAGGACTCAATTGTGTTACTCAACTCAGGCGAGGTAGCCAGAGTCCTACCTGCAAAGGGTTTAGCTTCAATACGGCCAAAGGTTTCTATAATAACAAAAAAGAATGGCCCACCTATAATAACTCCCTATGAAGTCGATTTACAAGAGAACCAATCCAAATTTGT
>CAYMAE010000046.1:0-5236 GCA_964388375.1 uncultured Ruminiclostridium sp. | reverse complement strand
CCAATGGCATATGCCAATTGCACCTCAACTCGGCTTGCTAAGCCTGCAGCAACAATATTTTTAGCCACATATCTTGCTGCATACGCGGCCGAGCGGTCCACTTTTGTAGGATCCTTACCTGAAAATGCTCCTCCACCGTGACGACCCATTCCACCATAGGTATCAACAATTATTTTTCTTCCAGTCACTCCTGAATCGCCCTGAGGGCCACCAACCACAAATCTTCCTGTGGGATTTACATAGTATTTGGTCTCACCATCTAAATATTCTTCAGGTATTACTGGTTTAATTACATGTTCAATTATATCTTTTTCAATTTGTTCATGATCTATCTCTTCTCCATGCTGAGTTGAGATAACAACCGTATCAATTCGAACTGGCTTATCACCATCATACTCTACAGTAACCTGGCTCTTTCCATCGGGTCTTAAATAATTAAGTATTCCGTCTTTTCTTACCTTGGTCAGCCTCTCGGTCAGCTTATGTGCAATAAAAATAGGCATTGGCATAAGCTCAGGGGTTTCATTGCAAGCATATCCAAACATCATGCCCTGGTCACCCGCTCCAATTGAAAGATCATCTTCCATTTTGTTATTCTTTTTTTCAAAAGCCTCGTCAACACCCAAGGCAATATCCGAGGATTGCTCATCTATAGATGTAAGTACAGCACAAGTATTGCAGTCAAATCCATATCTGGCGTTATCATACCCTATTTCTTTGATTGTCTCTCTTACAATCTTGGGAATATCAACATAACAATTCGTTGAGATTTCTCCCATTACCAGCACCATACCTGTTGTAACCGCAGTTTCGCACGCCACACGACCATATGGGTCATTTTCAATAATCGCATCAAGTACGGCATCTGAGATATTATCGCAAATTTTATCAGGGTGCCCCTCGGTAACAGATTCAGAAGTAAATAATTTTCTTGCCATAATAATAACCTTCTTTCTATACACAAAAAACTCTTCAAATGAAGAGTTTACCATCTTGAACTCCTCATCTTGCAGGATATTTTCTAATACTTTCCTGCTGGAATTGGCACCATTGCTTCTTATAGCCGGTTGCCGGGTTTCATAGGGCCTAATCCCTCCACCTCTCTTGATAAGGCTTTATTAACTTAAAAAAATAATAGCACACTAAACTTTAACCGTCAAGGCGTTGACAAATAGTTGTCCATCTCAATATAATTAAGATGATGAAATAACAACTGCAGGGGGAGTTTTTAAATGAATAAATTTAAGGATACTACTATTGACAGTTTCCAATATGCCGCGGAAGAGCTCTTGGTGCGTAATAAAAGCATTTTAGATCAGATGTCCAAGATTGAGGACTCCAATGCACGTATTAATCGGACTATCACAAAGGCCGTTACTCATTGCGGCTGCATTAAAATCAATGCTAGCAAACAGGAATACCCAGAAAATAGTGATTTTAGCAATATAAAAGAATCATTAAGCTCCCATGTTGAAGGAGAGCTTTGTCCTGAATGTCGTGACAATTTAGAAAAGGATATGGGGCGCCTTCTTTTTTATCTAACAACAATTTGTAATAATCTAGACCTAAATCTTTATGACATCATTTTAAAGGAAAATGACAGACTAAAGCTTTTCGGAAAATATAATTTAAGGTAATACTACTTGCAGCGCTTCCTCTACAGAGGACACTGTTACAATTTCTATTTCATTTTGGATATTTGAGACAATATTAGTATTAAGCTTAGGAGTAATACAACGCTTGAAACCAAGGCGAAGGCTCTCTGTAATTCGTTTTTCCATTTGATTTACAGATCTGACTTCGCCTGTTAAGCCTACCTCTCCAAAAAATACAGTAGAAGCATCTATTGGCTTATTTTTAAAGCTTGATGCAATAGCCGCTAAAATACCTAAGTCGGCGGCTGGTTCATCAATTCTAAATCCCCCTGTTACATTAAGATAAGCATCAAATGTATTGAGTTGCATTCCAACCTTTTTTTCTAAAACTGCCATAAGCATAGTCAATCTATTATAATCAAATCCAGTTGCCTGTCTTCTTGGTGTGCTAAAGCTTGTATAACAAGTAAGGGCCTGTATTTCAGCCAACAATGGACGTGTGCCTTCTATCAGTCCTACCACAACCGAGCCTGCCTGATTTGAACTTCTGCCATCGAGCATTACCGAAGAGGGATTTGTTACGTCTTCAAGACCTGCTGATGTCATTTCAAATACACCTATCTCATTAGTTGATCCAAAACGATTTTTTACAGCCCGAAGTATCCTAAAATCTTGATGACGCTCTCCTTCAAAATACAATACTGTGTCTACCATATGTTCAAGAACCCGTGGACCTGCAATCGAACCTTCCTTGGTTACATGTCCTACAATAAATACAGTAATTCCATTTTTCTTAGCTTTTCGCATAAGTTTAGCTGTGACATCACGTACCTGGCTTACACTACCAGGTGCAGAAGAAAGAAGCTCACTATATATAGTTTGAATTGAGTCAATAACAATAAATTCTGGTTTTTCTTTATCAATAAGCCCCTCAATTACCTCAAAAGAGGTTTCTGAAACTATATAAATAGAAGGGCTTACTGCGTCGAGTCGGTCTGCCCTAAGCTTGATTTGCCCTACAGATTCCTCTCCCGAAATATATAGAACCTTATTCGATTTGGCAATTTGAGCACAAATTTGCAATATTAAAGTTGACTTACCTATGCCCGGCTCGCCACCTATGAGGATAAGTGATGCAGAGACTAACCCACCACCTAATACTCTGTCTAATTCTATACTACCTGTTTCTATTCTATTTGTCGTAAGAACCTCAACATCAGAGAGGGATATAATTTGCGGCAAGCTTAAATCAATGGCTCTAGCCTGCCCCTGAGGGGTATCCTCGTAGACCTCTTCTATAAGAGTGCTCCATTTTAGGCAGGAAGGGCATTTACCCATCCAGCCACTACTTTCATATCCACACTCACTACAAACAAATTTACTCTTTAGCTTCGCCATCTCTCTCCTTAATCAAACCTCTTTCCACTTAACACCCTTGGATAAATGTGATGGTCACTTCACTCATCGTCATTCAGGCATTCATGGAGTAATCATGATTACCGCGTCCAACAATCAAACCTCTTTCCACTTAACACCCTGTGGAGTATCCTGAAGCTCTATTCCCATATCTTTAAGCTTATCACGAATCTCATCGGATAGCTTCCAGTTCTTTTCCTTACGAGCCTTCTGCCTTTGTTCAATAAGGGCCTCAATTTTCGAATCCAGCAATGGCTCTTCTTCTTTTTTCTGTTCGGCATCTTTTATTCCTAATCCGAAGATAGTGTCCATCTTAAGAAGCATCTCGTAAATTGAATATGACTTTTCGGGGTATCTTACCATATTCCAAGCAATTCCCAAAGCCTTTGGGATGTTGAGATCATCATTGATACATTGCTCAAAATCAGACAAGAATGCATCAAGTACACTCTTAGAAATTTCTGACTTGCCCTGTTTATGCTGCAAGGCCCCCTCAATAAATCTATCAAAAGACACCTGGGAGGAGTGCATTACATCCCATGTAAAATTAAGCTTATTTCTATAGTGAGCATTTAGGCACATATATCTAAATGCTAATGGATTATAGCCTTTCTTCCTCAGATCAGAAATAGTATAGGTGTTCCCCAAGCTCTTTGACATTTTCCCGTTATCAACCATCATAAATTCACCATGAAGCCAGTAATTTACTGCAGGCTTACCTAATAGCGCCTCAGACTGAGCAATCTCATTTTCATGATGCACAGGAATATGATCTACACCACCTGTATGAATATCAAATTGTTCTCCTAAGTACTTCATACCCATGGCAGAACATTCAATATGCCATCCGGGATAGCCCATTCCCCAGGGGCTTTCCCATTGCATAATATGCTCCTTGGGAGCCTTTTTCCATAGGGCAAAGTCAGCTGGATGACGTTTTTCATCGTTTACCTCAACCCGAGCTCCGGCCATCTGTTCATCTAAGTTAATTTTTGAGAGCTTACCATAGTCCTCAAACTTTGAGATATCAAAGTATATTCCATCACTAGTTTCATAAGCAACGCCCTTTCCCAAAAGGGCTTGCACAAATTCTATCATTTCTTTAATATGATCAGTAGCTTTGGGAATAATCTCAGGCTTATCAATATTTAACGAATCGATATCCTTCATAAATATATCTGTATAATAGTCAGCGATTTCCCAAGGGGTCTTCTGTTGCTCGCGTGCTCCTTTAAGCATCTTATCCTCGCCCTCGTCTTCGTCCGAAACCAGATGCCCCACATCTGTTATATTCATTACATTTAGTAACTGGTAACCATTGTGTTTAAGCGTTCTTCTTAGAAGATCCATAAACACATATGTCCTGAGATTACCAATGTGTGCATAGTTATATACTGTAGGACCACAGGAATACATGGTCACTTTATTATCCTTTAATGGAATAAATTCTTCTTTTTGTCTAGTCAGTGTGTTGTAAAGCTTCATATAATTCACTCCTCATTTTCTTCATCAGGTTCTTTATCTTTAAAATCATCTACTAAATCGGGGCAAAGTCTTTCTTTCATTCGTTCAAATAAAGTCTGATACTCAATTAGCTCTTTTCTGAGCTTATCCATTTCTATGCGCATTTTGCAAAATTCTTGAGATACAGGGTCCGGTACATGTATCTGATCCAATTCAAAGCTTTGTCGGATACGTTCTCCCGCACGTTTCACAGCTCTTCCCGGAACACCCACAACAGTGGTTTCAGATTCAACTGGATTAAGCACAACAGCATTAGCACCAACTTTAGCATTATCACCAATGTTCATAGGTCCAAGAATTTTTGCTCCTGCACTTATAAGTACATTATTACCAACGGTAGGGTGACGTTTACCTTTATCTTTACCTGTACCACCTAGAGTAACACCGTGATAAATTGTGCAGTAATCTCCTATCTCCGCCGTTTCTCCAATTACTACGCCCATCCCATGGTCTATAAATAGGCATTTGCCTATCTTTGCTCCGGGATGAATTTCAATACCTGTTATATGTCTTGCGTGCTGAGAAATGCCTCGTGCAATAAAATGAAGGCCTTGCTTTTCAAACCAATGGGCTCTTCTATACATACGCAATGCCTTATAGCCAGGGTATTGCCAAAAGACCTGCCACACACTTCTTGCAGCTGGATCTCTTTGTGCTATGGACTTAGCTTCTTCATACCATTTAAACATAAATTTTCACCT
>CAYMAE010000045.1:0-17485 GCA_964388375.1 uncultured Ruminiclostridium sp. | reverse complement strand
CTTTATCCACAAGCTTGTGGATAACGCAGAAAACCACATAATCCTTACCCTCACATGGTTACGTGGTTTTTTTGCGCATTTTTGTCTATTTTAGTACATTTCCTGTGGATTGTTTCTGAGTTTATCCACAAGACGTCATTACAACCTTACTTCTTATCATAAATAGTCTGTTTTTAGACAAATCTTTACAAATAAATAGTATATTTTCACAAGGTAATTATAATAACTTTGTAGATTTCTACGAAATCTTGTCGAAGCCAAAAGTTTTACTTGCTTTTATTCAAAACGTAAGCTTATGTCAGCTGCTTTAACAGAATGTGTCAATGCTCCTGATGAAATCAAATCTACGCCTGTTTTTGCAACAGTTTCAACCGTTTCGCAAGTGATATTTCCTGATGCTTCGGTTAGAGCACGGGCATTAATATAATCCACAGCCTCTTTCATTTTTTCCGGAGTCATATTGTCTAACATAATAATTTCAGCCCCAACCTCTAATGCCTCTTTCACCTGATCTAATGATTCAGTCTCAACCTCTATCTTAATCGTGTGAGGAATCATTGCCCTCGCACTTGTTACGGCCTGTGTAATGCCTCCCGATGCTTTTATATGATTATCCTTAATAAGAACCCCATCAGATAAGCAAAAACGGTGATTCGTGCCTCCACCAATTCGTACAGCCATTTTATCAAGATAACGTAAGCCCGGAACAGTTTTTCTTGTATCTACAATCTTTGTTGATGTATTCCCAAGAAGATCAACCATTTTTCTAGTCGCTGTAGCTATCCCCGACATTCTTTGCAGAAGATTCAAGGCTGTTCTTTCAGCTTTAAGTAAAGCTCTAGAATTACCTGAAACATACATGATTATAGTGCCCTTTGAAACTTTATCCCCATCATTTACAAGTCGCTCAACATAAATATTATGCTCAAGCAAAGTAAATACTCGGGGAAAAACATCTATTCCAGCTATTACACAATCCTCTTTTGCAATCAGTTTCGCGGAGCTAACTTCATTTTCAGGCACTGTGCTGTCGGTTGTGATATCTCCCATAGGCATGTCTTCCTTTAAGGAACGCCAGATTATTTCATCTACTAATGTAAAATCAATCATTATTTGATCCCCCTCTAAACACAATATTATTTAGCCAATTTTTATCATCTGAAGCAGGATAATCCGATCTATAATGGGCTCCCCTACTCTCTTCTCTGGTTAATGCGGCTTTAATTACTAGTGTTGCTAGTATCAACATGTTCTTAAGTTCAACAATCTGACTTTGTGAAGCCTTTACACCATCAACCTGAGCGCTCATTTCCATAATCGTCTTCATTGCTTCTTTTAAGCTTTCCTTTGTCCTTATAATACCCACATTATCATTCATAATAGACTGTAGCCTTCCAATTGATGATGCGCAGTCTATTTCTTTTTCTACATACTTCTTATCATTTTTTATCTTGGGCTTAAAGCCTTCTCGAATCTTAATATTATCAAGATTTTCCTTTACCATCCTGCCTATTCTCTTGCCAAAGACTAATCCTTCTAAAAGAGAATTTGATGCTAAGCGATTAGCTCCGTGAATACCATTACAGGCAGCCTCGCCAACTGCATAAAAGCCAAGGATGTTAGTCTTTGCCCATTCGTCTGTTTTAATCCCACCCATACTGTAGTGTTGACAAGGTGCAACAGGAATAAAATCCTTGGACATATCAATGCCATAGGATAGACATTTGCTATAAATGGTAGGAAAACGACGCTGCAAAAACTCCTTACCCTTATGCGTTATATCCAAAAAGACATGGCTCTTGCCATTCATTTGCATCTCTTGGAAAATGGCTCTTGAGACCACATCTCTTGGAGCCAACTCTTTAAGATCGTGGTATTGTTCCATAAAGCGCTCGCCTTTATAGTCTCTTAAAACGGCGCCCTCTCCTCTAACGGCTTCTGAAATTAAAAAGTTTTGATTCTCTGGATGAAATAAAACGGTTGGATGAAATTGGACAAATTCCAAATCAACAAGTTCCGCTCCAGCGCGATATGCCATAGAGGCTCCGTCTCCTGTTGCCACTTCCGGATTCGTGGTCTTAGAATAAAGTCTACCGTATCCACCAGAGGCGCAGACAACAACCGGGGCATAATATGCCTTAAACTCTGTCCCCTCTTCATTTGATGTAAGAACGCCTTTACACTCGCCTTTTTCGGTAAGAATGTCTACCGCAAATGTTTGCTCTCTAATAATTACATTATCTAGCGCAGACACAGCACTTACAAGCGTATCGCACACTTCTTTTCCGGTCGCATCGCCGGTATGTATGATTCGGTTTATGCTATGAGCCGCCTCCCTTGTAAGAGAAAGACGCTTATCACTATCTCTATCGAAATTCACACCATATAGGCATAAATTTGCAATATTCTCGGCAGCTTCTGTTACTAAGGCCTTAACCGCAGTTTCATCACAAAGTCCTGCGCCTGCATAAAGAGTATCTTTAAAATGTAAATCCGTAGAATCATTTTGATCTAAGGAAACAGCTATGCCTCCTTGGGCAAGTACTGAATTGTTTATTTCAATACTTTCCTTTGTGATAATTAGTACCCTTGTATTACGTGGACAGGACAAGGCCGTGTAGACTCCTGCTATACCGCTACCGATTATTACCACATCAAAAAAATCGCCTGGTAAATCTTCTGTATTAAAATTAACAAGATATCTATCTGTCTTTAAGTTCCCCTCAATTATATGATCTTGCATTTCTCTTCACCTTCAAAATTCCATAAATTATGTTATTTTCCTTCTAGCATTCTTTCAAGGCTTAATGAAGCTTTTTTTAGTATATCTTCTTCGAGCGTAATCACGTGCTTCATATCCCTTAATGACTCATACAAAACTTCCATAGTTGTTTTCTTCATATTTGAACAAATAAAATTATATTTTAGCATATGAAATATCTTATTGGGATTTTTCTTCTTCAGTGGATGAAGTATGCCTTCTTCTGTCCCTATAATAAATTCATTTCTATCCGATTCTGTGCAATAATTAATAATCTGTTTTGTGCTTCCTACATAATCAGCTAGCTCAACAACAGATGGTGGAGCTTCGGGATGTATTGCTAACAAAGCATTTGGATATGCTTCTCTTGCCTCGGCTACATGCATAGGGCTTAGGGCATTATGAGTAGGGCAAAATCCGGCCCAAAAAATAAATTCTTTTTCTGGCACTTGCTTTGCAACATAGCTTCCTAAATTCCTATCAGGTAAAAATATTATTTGTTTGTTAGGTAAGGATCTTACTACTTTCTCAGCAATTGAAGATGTACAACAAATATCACACTCTGCCTTTATTGCTGCAGTTGTATTTACATAGCATACCACCGCTGCTTCAGGGTACCTAGCCTTAAGTTCCCTTAATCCTTCCACATCAGCCATATCAGCCATTGGACAACCTGCATCAAGTGCTGGAAGCAGCACCGTTTTATCAGGCGACAAAATTTTGGCACTCTCGGCCATAAAATGTACTCCGCAAAAGACAATTACATCCTTATCCGTATTTGCGCAATATCTACTAAGCTCAAAAGAATCCCCCACCAAATCGGCAATATCCTGTATTTCTCCATCTTGGTACAAGTGGGCTACAATAATAGCGTTTCTTTCTTCTTTTAAGCGCAGAATCTCATTTCTATAATAGTTATCCATATTCCTCCGCCCCTTTTTGGCTACTCTTTTTTCTCTCTAGTAGAGGCATATCCCCCCACCTCTTCTGACTAAATAATATCTTTCTCTCTCTATTATTAGAGTGCAAATAAGAACGCACCCCCGAATATCACAATGTCAGCCTTCTTATCTGCAAATTTATTATCTTCTGTCCCTATTATTGGGACGCACTTGTGAAAAAAACCGTTTTCTATTCTTAGCTACCTGGCGCTTTAGCTTAATCCAGTTTATAAAATCTCCTCCAAAGAAGATAAAGTAGTTTATAAATGCAACTATTATTGATACAGCTTGATACCAAGCGCCATTTATAATAGCAAAAACTATTGAAATAAAAAGAAAGACTGCGTCAATAATTCCCAAGTATTTGACCTTAATTGGGAGAACAAAGAAAATTAAAAATTCCTGTTCTGGAAATAGTGTAGCATAGGCTAAAAACAATGACATATTAAGATAATAACCCGTCATGCTTCCGCCGCCCACAAAGAAATATACTATAAATGCTCCAATTATTGAACCAAGTATACCTACCAAGTAATACACATTTAATCTAAAGGTTCCCCAGTAGCGTTCTAATGAGGCTCCTAGCATATAAATCAAGTAAACCGAAAACAATATCCACAAAAGACTTAAGGTCTCAGGGATGAATATGAAGGATATTAATCTCCATATTTGAAAACCCTCAACTATTTTTTTGGGGTTGAGCATCAATGCATTTTGTGCATTAAGCCCCATAATCTCTAGGAAAAAAACCAGTAGATTAAGTGCTGCTATAAATAGTGTTAAGTTTTTTATTGCGTAACGGCCATATTTGTGTTCGAGCCTTGCAAGGCGTTTCATGGGCATATCTCCCTTATAAAAATAAGTATTAAAATCATTATACGGCAAATCAACATGAATAACAATAATTCATGAGTTAATCTTAGACGCTCTAAGCCTCTCATTAATAGTTATCTTGTTCGATTTATGATAATAAAATTCAAGGAGTAAAAAAGCTAGTTATAAGTTATATAATGCGCTTTTTTAAAGCATTATATAAAACAACCCCCGATGACCTAAATGTCTTCGGGGGTTGTTTGGTGCTCGAGACCGGATTCGAACCGGTACGGATGTTTAGTCCGACGGATTTTAAGTCCGTTGTGTCTGCCTGTTCCACCACTCGAGCTAAAAAAGCAGCATTATTATTTTACAACAGGACACAAACTGTGTCAATAGAGCATTTTTGCAAGCTGCATTATAGTAGGTCCTAAAAGCATTCAATTAAACTGCTAGCTTATGTTTTTCATTCGCCAAAATAGCTTGCGCATAGTCAGAATACTTGTAGTTTCTAATCCTTAATATACATACTAACCTTTTTCATGGCCTCTTTATCCATCTCAGCTTCAATTATGGATCCAGTTTCGCTGTAGTCTACAGACAAAACCTTACTATTGTCATATAGCCACGAAAGAACGCCGCCTTCTGAAAATGGAATTTCTAAATCCACCTTCACTCTAACCTCACAAAGTAAATCTTTGAGGTGATTTTTAAGCTTGTCTAGGCCAATCCCTGTTTTGGCTGATATTTCAACGATTGGACTATCTGAATTTATTCTTGGGATATTACTCTCTTCTACTATGTCCACCTTGTTTAGAGCAATTACAGAGGGCTTCTGCCCCGCGCCAAGCTCAAGGAGAATATCTTCAACAATTTGTATATGGTTTTCTGCATATAGGTCTGACGAGTCAACCACTATAATAATAGCATCAGAAACAACTACCTCTTCAAGCGTTGACTTAAATGCATCTAAAAGATGGTGCGGTAGTTTTCTAATGAATCCAACTGTATCGGTTAGTAAAATCGTGCTATTATCATCTAACAAAAGTTGCCTTGTAGTGGTGTCTAATGTTGCAAAAAGTAGATTTTCTGCATAAACGTCCGAGCCACAAAGAGTATTTAACAAAGATGATTTGCCCGAGTTGGTGTATCCAACCAGTGAAACTACTGGCACACGGTTACGCCTTCTTTCAACCCTCAAAATTCCTCTTTGTCGTTTTATTTCCTTTAGCTGGCCCTTTAATGTGGAAATTCTGCGGCGAATATGCCTTCTATCAGTCTCAAGCTTTGTCTCTCCAGGTCCTCTAGTTCCTATTCCTCCACCAAGACGAGATAGCACCATTCCCAACCCCTGAAGCCTTGGTAAATTATACTCAAGCTGGGCAAGCTCTACCTGGATTTTTCCTTCTCGACTCCTCGCTCTTTGTGCAAATATATCTAATATTAAGCCCGTCCTGTCTAGAACCTTTACCCCAAGGGCCTTTTCTAGATTCCTTTGCTGCGACGGGGAAATCTCTTCGTCTATTATTACCATATCAGCCTCGGTTGCCTGAACCATTAGCCTAAGCTCATCTACCTTGCCTTTACCAATAAAGTAAGATGAGTCTCGACCCTCTCGGTTTTGAATCATTGTTGATAGAACATCGGCTCCAGCTGTCTGGGCAAGCTCTTTTAGCTCAATTAATGATATTTCTGCTTCACTAATTCCCGATATTTCCTTGGTCTCCTGAGTCTTCAGGCCAACAAGAATAGCTCTTTCATCTAGTTTTTGGAGATTTTCTGTATGAGCCTTTAAAAAAGCATCTGCCTCATTTATAAATTCTGTCAGGGCATCGAAATCCTCCTTATCTGCCTGATAAGGTCCTAAAATTTCTACATCCCCAACTGCTAAGGCAGACGGTACTGCAACATATATTTCATCCGGATTTTGTCCTGTTAAACCGACAGCCGCAATCATATCGAGTCTCAATTTTTTAAGGGTACTAATATCAACTGCCGAAAGCATTCCGCCTGCATCTGGATGAGTGTGGATACACCTTATTCCACTTAAGCGATTTTTGTTTCTTCTACCCTCAACCTCTAATAAGTCAACAGTTTGGTGGTCACCCACACTAACATCGATAATTCGACCCTTTCTGTCAATGTAGACTGAAATCTCTCTTCTAATTAAGCCAGATATTGACGCAATCGCATCTATAATCTCCTCATTCCAAAGTTTCTCTGTAGAGACTTCGAGTTCATAAATAGCTTCTAGCGCCTCAACAATTCCCTTTTTAAGGCCCTCTGTGTTTCCGTTTACTATCATTAATTTCCTTCCGTTTTCCTTAATCTTTGTCTTTTCCTTGTTGTATATATTATATATCGTCTTTACTTACTTGTCTTTAATGAAATTGCCCATCCTTATGAAATATTGACTATGCTACGTAAAAAAGACATCCAACAAAGCTTAATATTGCCGGGATGCCTTTTTAAATTCAATTAGAATATTATTTATTTATAGAAAGCTTATCCATCAAATATTCCGTTTTATCTTTGTTCTGAATAAACAAGCTATTATATGCTATATAACTCATGTCTCTTCTTGTTAATCTCTCGTTGCTCTCTATAGAATAACCGCTAATGTCAGCGAAATAGAAACCTAGTTCATCAGCCATTTGAGGGGCATCAATAAATACGAAATCCTTATTAGCCTCACTGTAGCCAAGAGCCCTTAATACTAATGCCGTAAATTGAGCCTCTGACATAGGATCATACGATCCATACAAATTATTGCCCTTTCCAAATACAAGCTTTTTATAATGAAGGTAATTCATTGTTTTCTTAGCCCAATCAGGAACATCAGTAAATCCACTGTCGTATGTAGGATTAGTTTTTGCAAATTCTTCTATCTCCTCTTCCACTCCCAATAGACGAGCATATATAAGTGCACCCTGTAATCTTAATAATTCTGAGTCTAATTCTAAGCCTTTATCTGTTCCGAATAGGACATTTACACCTTGTAACGCTTTACCGTAAAAATCTGGGTCCTTCGTGTCTAATTTATACTTCGCAATAAAATCTTCCTTCTTTGGGGCAGTTGCTTTCTTATCAGTTCCCGTACCTTCTGTTTCGGTGCCGTCTGTCCCCGTGCCATCTACCTGATAGACCATAAAAAGAATTAGCTTAGATCCCTCTAGCGATTCTTTCATGATATCCCATGTATATTCTCCATCAACTACTTGATCTGCATTATGGGAGAGCACCTTATTATTAGTCTTAATTGATACTTGCATCTTGCCACCCTGTAGGGCATACATACTAAGATAATCCTCCATTGACATACCCATAGACTCTAGGGACAGCCCCATGTCTATATTCGGAGAATCTATCTCTTCTTCTTGAAGAAAGGCTCTTTCCATTTCAAGTCTGTATTGATTATTTCCTAGGGGAGTTGTTTTAAACATATCTTTATTAATTTCTTCATTTATACGGCCTGCTTCATCAGAGGTAACCTCATAACGTCGTCCAACAAAATCATATTCGCCCTCTTTATATGATAGAGGTATTTCAATCACCTTAGTACCGGGGACACTGCCTCCCATCATAGCTTGCATTATATCTTCTGGATATGAATCAAATTCTGTTTGTGAATCTTTATCCATTGTATCTAATACTGTTTTGTTATAAGCCATGTCTATTATTACATTATCTATGTCTTCATTCTCCATATTATAAGTAATCTTAAATTGCATACATCCAGATAATGAAACAGTCAAAACAATTATTACGCATATTAGAGCTATCAGTCTTTTTTTCATAAATTGGACCTCCTTGATTTTGTACGAAAATATTCCTACTCTTCCAATATTACATAATTTGTATGTTTTTTGCAAGTGTGCTGCAACTTCTTGACGAATTTTAATTTCACTATGAAAAATTTATATTTAGATGTGTCATTTATGATAAGTCTCATTATTAAGAATTTTAAATGCTCTGTACACTTGCTCAAGCAAAACAATTCTTGCCAGCTGATGAGGGAATGTCAACTTTGATAATGAAATCCTACAATCAGAGGCCTTTATGATGGAGTTGTCCAACCCAGTAGAGCTTCCTATAATAAAGGTGATATCACTTATCCCGTCTATCATCAGACTTTGAATTTCACCAGAAAAGGACATTGAATCTAGCTCTTTTCCTTCGATTGCTAATGCTATTTTATAGGTGGTGTTTTTTTGCAAAGCTTTCTTTATTCTTTCGGCTTCCTTTTGTCTGATTTTTTCTTCTATGGCATGGCTTGTAGAGGCAGGTGCTTTTTCTTCATCTATTTCAATAATTTCTGTCTTACAAAAACGCGAAAGACGCTTCAAGTATTCCTTTTGAGCGTCTTGTAAATATTTTTCTTTTAACTTCCCTACACAAATAATCCTAATTTGCATTTTAGACTCCCGTTTATTAGAATTGTAGAAATTCATATTTATAAGCTTTTATCACACGCAGAGGACATTGCTTACCCTATCTCTTAGGGCGACCTCTAGATAAACATCCTTTAAAGGGTTTATTTTCGTTTCTAAAAGCGCATTGCACACCGTCTTATATGCAAGCTCCGGAAAGTTGTTCTCCTGGCTCAAATGGCCTAATAAGAACTGTTTGGTTCCACTCTCAGCTAAATGCGCTACAACCTTCCCGGCTATATCATTACAAAGGTGGCCCCTATCTCCAAGAATCCGTTGCTTTAATGGCCAAGGATATCTTCCACACTTTAGCATTTCTGTATCGTGATTAGACTCCAATAAAACCATATCACTATGCTCAAGCTTTGCCATAAGCTCGTCATCCATATGCCCTATATCTGTAGCAATGGTGAGTTTTTTATCTTTTATAAAAAGATTATATCCGACAGGGCATGCAGCATCATGTGGTATCGAAAACGAATTTATTCCAATATCCCCAACACTGATATCTTCCCCTGGCTCTATTTGACATATATAATTTGATTTTAATTTCCCTATTGATGAGCCTATAGCCTTCCATGTGGAGGCATTAGCGTAAATAGGGAGCTGATATCTTCTTGATAAAACTCCAGCTCCGCTAATATGGTCACTATGTTCATGGGTTATAAAAATACCGGCAACCTTATCAAATGATTCGCCTATGTTCGAAAGCGCTTTTTCTATGCGCTTACCACTTACTCCTGCATCAATCAATACAGCCGTGTCATTATAGGATATATATATACAGTTTCCACTTGAGCCGCTAAAAAGGCTGCAAGCCTTAATCATATTTTTCCTCTCCGAATCAACAAGTCTCGTCAGTTATTCTAGTTATAACGGCTCCGAGGCTTTGAAACTTTTCCACCATATTTTCGTAGCCTCTATCGATATAATGAACATTAGATATTTCTGTTTCTCCCTCTGAAATCAAAGCAGCAATCACACAAGCCGCTCCCGCCCTTAAATCAAGCGCTTTTATCGGTGCCCCTGTCATCTTTATGCCACCCTCAATTATAGCCATTCTTCCTTCTACTCGAACATTGGCTCCCATTCTCTTAAGTTCCTCAATATACTGAAAACGGTTTTCAAAAATACCCTCAGTAATAGTGCTCGTTCCATCAGCACGCAAAAGTAAAATGGCCACTGGTGGCTGTAAATCGGTAGGAAAACCTGGGTAAGGAAGAGTTTTTATATTTACCTTATTAAGACGATCCTTAACAGAAATCCGAATACTATCATCAAATTCCTCAACTTTTACGTTCATTTCTAAAAGCTTCGCTGTTAAAGACTCCATATGTTTAGGTATGACATTCTTTACAAGAACATCACCTTTTGTCGCAGCAGCGGCAATCATATATGTTCCTGCTTCAATTTGATCTGGAATAATACTATGGAATATATTGCCTCTTAGCGATTTCACACCCCGTATGCGTATGATATCTGTTCCTGCACCCTTCACATTTGCACCCATAGCGTTTAAAAAATTGGCAATATCTACTATATGCGGCTCTTTTGCAGCGTTTTCAATAGTTGTAATTCCCTCTGCCCTAATTGCCGCCAACATTATATTTATTGTCGCACCCACGCTTACAACATCAAGATAAATTGATGTTCCAACAAGCTTGTTTGCACTTAGTTTAATTAACCCGTGCTCAATTTCAACCTTAGCGCCAAGAGATTCAAAGCCCTTAATATGCTGATCGATGGGACGAACCCCCAAATTGCAGCCTCCTGGGAAGGTTACAACTGCCTTTTTAAACCGCCCCAAAAGTGCTCCCATAAGATAATAAGAGCCTCTTAGTTTATGCATGTCTGGGTTTGTGGCAATAAATGAATTTACTTTACTGGTATCTATTCTTATAGTATTCTTTTCAATATCTTCAAATTCGACACCTAGAGACATCATAATACCTTTTAGCATTTTGATGTCTAGAATGTCCGGAACATTTTCAATAGTACATATATCATTAAGTAGCAATGCAGCCGGTAAGACTCCTAGGGCAGCGTTTTTAGCACCGCTTACGGTTACTTCACCCTTTAATCTTTTTTTGCCGCGGATAATCAGTTTATCCACTCGTACACCAACCTTCTGGTCTTTCTAAATGTTATTTAAATGGGATTAAAGCATGATTTACACTTTTGAAAGCAAAGTGGCTCATGATTCAATGCTCTCGGGCCCCATTCGAAGTAGCGAATTTCGCTTACGGGTGAAGTTATTATACCATTAAGAAGTAAGCTTAGCAAATACATTGATTTGCTTTTCTATTATAATACAATTATAATTCTTCACCGGTATATGCGTTATAGTACATGCTCTTTCCATCACTTAATGTTACTTGCCATATGGGGTTACCATATAAGTCGCCTTCTGAAAATTGCTTATAGCCAAAAACCATATCCTCTATTGTTGATTCATTGGGTATATTTGCCATAACCAAAACCTGGTATGGGGATAAGATCTCATTTTGTTCATTTTCCTTTTTAACATCCCATGTCGGAACAGATAATGTTAACATACCTTCATTATCTACCTGAGCTCTTATAGTTAAGTCAAACACCAATGCCTTCTTATATTTAACCGTATACTTGTACTCTTTTGAGGAACTAGATTCTTCAATCATCCCTCCATTTATATTTGCCTTTTTATAACCCAGTTTCTTTAAGTAGCTATAAAGCAGGCCTTCAAGCCTTTTGTCATTGCCGAATAACTTTTTAGCATCTGGTAGTTCGTCGACAATATAAAGTTCTTTATCAGAAAGCTCCATGCTCTTTGTTCCTATTTCTATAATAAACAAATTCTCTTTATCTGGAATACTGACTTCCTTACCAAAAACAATCTTTGCTATGTTTGAGGTGTCATACTCTCTTGGTGTATATACTATCTTACCTACATCGGAGGAGTGTTTTGGAATTTTGGCATGTATTGTAATTCCTTTAGATCCTAGATATTCTTCCGCATACTCAATGTATTTACCTTGCAGAATTCCTCCTGAATCCGAAAGCATTATGGTTAAAAAGAGAAATAAATTTATAAGAAGAAAAGAAATTATTAGAATTGTCTTTGCCTTTGACCAATCCACTTCTTAGTCCCCCTTTTCCAACAAAGGGATAAAGTAGTCCCTTTCTTCGGTGCTTATTACCCATGTAGGAGATACCATTATGTTATCGATGTCTGCTAAATGGAATATATATCCTGCTTCAATCCTTTGAAAAAACTTGTTTTTACTTTTTAGAATCTCTGGATAAGTCGAAACAATCTGGTTATTAAGTAAATCAGCAAAATCCACATTATAACGTTGCTTCTTTTTTAATGAGTTAAAATATCTTATTGCCCATTTACATTCAATAATCCTATTTTCATTTGCCTTAATTACAATCGGATAGGTAATGCGTTCTTCCCCATCTATTGAATAATAAATAGGCACACCCTCGGTTTTATAGGTAAACTTCATTTCATAATAATTATCAATATTATTTATCTCAGTAAGCGATATTTCGGCAGAACCGATTAGATGTCTTCGCTGTTCAATAAAGGTAACTGCCTGCTTAAATGCGTTAGAAATATCCCCGGCCACTGAAGTGTTTGTTGGGATATATTTATATTCAAGAACTCCATTACTGTACAGCCTGTATAAATTCTCGGTATCTGTAAACATCGCATAGTCTGTTTCATCCAAATAATTGGCGCTAAAGCTTTCCTTTTGATTTAATAAAATATTCTCCTGGATTATTTCATTCTCGATATTATATCGGCTTAAAACAATGGTTGCTGGTATTTGTACATTGACCATACTAAAATCTCTACCCTTTTCTTTGTCTAAGGATACATAAATATCTTTATCAGAAGAAAAATTGGATACTGTAGGTAGCAGCCTGAGTCCTGGTTTGTCCTGAACGACTTTTTCTAAATCAGAATAATATTTCTTTGGCAAGAAGTTTTTTCCTATATCAATGCTATATTGATATATTTGATTCTCATCATAAATGTAGACTGTGTTGACTGTATCGTTTACATCTGCCTTAGGCATCATAATAATTGTCTTTATTCCATCAAAGGATTTTATTTCCCCTGGCTTTGTTTCTTCAAGTAAGTAAACTATGCTACTTGGCCAGTTAATATCAAAGTCTATTCGAACACATCTAGACCCTGTTATGGAAGGCCATTGTTCTTTAGATAAAATTTTATCAGGTCTTTTTCTTATCAGCACTGGAATATAATTATCTCTAACATCATGCCAAACTTTATCGTACTGTGCATCGCTCTTATACATTCTAAAGTGGGTTGTGCTAACAGACACAAGTATTCTCTCCGGCCTAAAATACTGCTCCTTAAACAAGTCAATATCCATCTTTGGGTTTTTTCTTCCGTTGTCATTGAAAATTTGGGTAATTAAAGGAAAAGGAAGCCCCCGGGTTTGTATATTCCAGTGGATTCCTATTTGTACAACACTAGTAATTATTAATATTATTAGTATTTGGGTCTTAAAGACTTCTCTTTTTTTATTTCTCATTATGAGCTGCTCCAGACTATAAGGGCGAGCTTACCTTTAGTTAAATAGCTGTTTTAATTCAAAAAACACTCTTTCGACAGGATTCCATCTGCTAAATGATACGTTAATATTTGTAATCTGCAAATTCTCATCTAAAATAAGGTTCTCTACATCATTTTTTCTAAAAACAATGGCTCTAATCTCGTTTACCTTATTAGCTCCAATATACTGCAAATCAACTGTCGTATCTAAATAGCAAACTTCTTCAGTAATATTCGACTCTTCCTCAATATCATTTAAAGGAACATAGACATCATCTACTTTTATGTACATCAGCATTATATAAGGATTATCCATATCAAAATCATCTGTAGCAGCGAAAAATAAATGGCGCATCTCATGTGGATACACTCTTGTATATCCAATAGAAACAAGCTCATCAACAGATTGCGATTCTTCAGAAAAGAAGACTTCGCCATATTCTTCTTCTAAACTACTTATAATAATTTCGTCTTTATCATTCGTTAAACTAGCTTCTGGAATTAATGTATCCGTCTCCGCTGCAAAAACACTAACTGATGCAGTAAGAAGGATAACCATTATGACTAGCAAAAAGAAAACTTTCTTTATCATGATCCTTCCTCCGACTAAAATCTATAGATTTTACACACAAAACACAGTTTGCATATTTAACCTACGTCCGTATCTACGTAATAGTATACCGTAATTGTGTTACAAATCCATTACGGGCCATTTAAAATGAAATTACCCATATTTTTCTCAGACTTTCGCTCGTTTAAATACTCTTTACATAAGCCTTTGCAGTGTTCTACTTTCGGAAATATTATGGTAAATCTTATAGCGTTGAATTTCAGTTAGGCCTCGCGCTATAGAGCTTTATGTAGACCTCACAGTGTTGTGCTTTTTATAGACTTTACGGTGTTGGGCTCTTTGTAGATCTTGAAGTGTAGCGCTTTATGTAGACTTTATGATGTTGTGCTTTATGCAGACCTTGAAGTGTAGTGCTTTACGTAAACTTTGCAGTAGTTCGGAAGATTTGCATCATACTATTTATTATAAGGCTTTTTTTTGTGCTTTACCTATTGGAAGTTTAACATGGATTTGTGTTCCTTTACCAAGTTTACTCTTCACCGAAATATCCCCCCCGTGAAGAATGGCAATTTCCTTGGAAATAGCAAGACCTAGGCCTGTTCCGCCAAGCTGTCTAGAACGCGCTTTGTCAACTCTATAGAACCTTTCAAATATTCTACTAATATCTTCGGGAGGAATACCCATTCCATTATCTTCGACACTAATAATTACAAATTCCTTCTCGCAGTAAATCTGAATTATTATTCTCCCGTTTTCAGGTGTGTATTTAATAGCGTTCCCTATAATATTTATTAATAGTTGATCAATTCTATACCTATCGGCCTTAACAATCGGAACTCCCTGCTTCGTTTTCAAGCGGATCTCCTGATTTTTTAACTTTGCCTCTCGCTTTACTCTATCTATACATGATTCGAGTAAATCTAAAATCGAGACGTCGTCCAAATTAAGAACAATTCCTCCATCATGCTGAGACAAAGTAAGCAAATCCTTTACAAGCCTTGTCATTCTATCGGTCTCACCATTAATAACGCTAAGAAATTGCTCTGTTATTTCCTTGTCCTGAACGGCACCATCTAATAATGTTTCTGTATAGCTCTTTACCGATGTAAGGGGGGTTCGAAGCTCGTGTGAAACATTGGCAACAAACTCCTTTCTCATATTGTCGAGTCTGTGCTCCTCCGTTATGTCCTGAATAACCATGATAATTCCATCTAATTGATCTTTCTCATTAGTAAATACAGCAAACTGCATTTTAAAGTATCGCTCGATATATTCAATCTTTTGAAGTGGCTCACATACTGTATTTTCGTTTATTATCTGCTCCATAGTAAGATCAATGGATAGGTCTTTCATAAACTTATCAAAAGATAATACTTGTGAAACCTTATTTCCCATTAGTTTCTTTGTAGCTGGGTTAATTAAGATTGCATCACCTGAGCGATTGTAGGCAATGATTCCATCTGTCATATAGTTCAATATTGCTTCAAGTTTTTTCTTCTCACTCGTAATCTCGCTTAACATACTTTTTAGGCGAGATGACATATAGTTAAATGTTTGCGTAAGCTTACCGATTTCATCTTGGGATTTAACCTTAAGATTATAACCGAAGTCACCATCTGTAATCCTCTGTGCCTTATGCATTATTTCATTAATCGGTTTGGTAATGGTTCGTGAAAGCAATGAGCCTATAATCCCAGCAATGAAAAGAGCGAGTAGGGTTCCCATTAAAATTACAGTGCTAAATTCTTTAAGGACTAAAAGAGCTCTCGCTCTTGAATACTTAAAAAACAGAACGTAATCTCCATCTATAAGCTTTTGGGTTTTTACATATGAGTAAAAATCCCCTCTCTCGGCCGCTGTATACCCTTTATCTTCACCGACTCCTTGACTATCTAGGGGTAAAACAGATAAAAGGTTCTCAGCCTTAAAGATCTCATTTTTAAATTTAACCTTATCTATTTGATATAGCTGGTCTGAAGAATATAGAATTTCGGATGTATTTCTATCTAAAACAGTAAAACTTTTATCTGTACCTAAAATGAATCCTACAATTATAGGATTATTTCTTAGGGTATTTATAAGCATATCGTAATTGGTATTCTCTTCAGTAATGCCCAGCTCTTCATAGTTGGTCTCTATATTGTCCTTAAATTCAGAGTAGAAAATATTCGCAACCTGAGAATTTAAAAACACCCAGACAACCGACATCAGTACAAAAGTTATCAGCACCAGTATTAGCGCTAATCTCCATTGTATACTGCGCAAAAATCCGAATCGTAATATTTTTCTATTCATATTTACCTTTTAAACCGCCGGATTAAAGTAATACCCTACGCCACGTTTTGTTAATATGTACACAGGCTTTGAAGCGTCTTTCTCCAGTTTCTCTCTGAGTCTTCTTACGGTAACATCTACTGTCCTTACATCGCCAAAATACTCATATCCCCAGACCTTTTCTAAAAGATTTTCTCTTGTGAAAATTTGACCCTTTTGTCTACCTAAAAATTTAACAAGCTCAAATTCTCTTAATGTCAATTCAAGTATTTGACCTTCTCTTTTTACTTCATAACGGTTAATATCGATTTCTAAATCTGAAAAACGTAGAATTTCGTCCTTCTGTTGGGGTACACTATCTTCAATAGCTCTTCTGAGATTTGCTTTAACCCTAGCCATAAGCTCCCTTGGGCTAAAAGGTTTAGTTACATAGTCATCAGCCCCTAGTTCTAATCCAAGGACCTTATCAACCTCTTCTTCCCTTGCTGTGAGCATTAGAATCGGCACCTGAGACACCTGCCTAATTTTTCGGCAAACTGTAAATCCATCAATCTCTGGAAGCATCACATCAAGTAAAATAAGATCCGGCTTTTCTCTTTCAGCAATTTCAATAGCCGATCTGCCGTCATATGCCTCTATAGTATCGAAGGATTCTTTATTAAGATTAAACTTTATAATGTCCACTATGTTCTTCTCATCATCAACTATTAAAATACGCCTTCTCATTTGTTACCTCCACAGATTTTTATAAACGATCTCGAAAATTATAGATTAATTATATCATATGCTTTGCAAATAGCAATTTAAAGCTAGTATCGCTAAAAGCTACTACTGTTAGAATTGTTACAGATAATACCACTTTATATCATAGTCCTATCTATATTAGACGGGTTATCTTTACATTGGTTCATAGGTAAAACTTTCCTGTTGAATTTATCTGTAGGCAGAAGATTCCTGTTATCTATGGACTGACTAAGCTTAAAAATATTAGCAAAAAACCTGTTAATATATTTGCTCCACGCAATCCATACATAAAACAAAACCCTGAGCTATTCACTCAGGGTTTTCATAAAATTCGGCAACGACCTATTTTCCCGGGCCGTCTCCAACCAAGTATCGTGGGCA
>CAYMAE010000044.1:0-17767 GCA_964388375.1 uncultured Ruminiclostridium sp. | reverse complement strand
GGTGGCTATAGAAATTCAAATAGGAGATCAGATTCAAATGAGGGTGGCTATAGAAAACCAAATAGGAGATCGGATTCAGCTGAAACAGGCTATAATAGAGTAAAAAGAGGCTTTAGAAATTCTGAAAGCTCAGGGAACGCTAAATTTGCAGATCAAGGTGGAAGAAAACCTAGAAGAGGCGAATACCGGGATACTAGAGAACCTGGAAATAAAGCTGTCATCAATAATATGAATGAAAAAGTACAATCTGAAAGTAACATGGATAGAGAAGATAGGGTAGAGGGTCGCAACTCTGTATTTGAGGCCATTAGGTCAGGCCGTCCTTTAAACAAACTCTTTGTTTTGAAGGATAGTAATGATATTATGACTTCAAGAATTATTGCAATGGCCAGGGAAAAAGATATTCCTATTCAATATTTTGAGCGCGCGAAACTAGATGCTATATCCCAGACAAGAACTCATCAGGGTGTAATATTAGAAGTAGCGGCTAAAGAATATGTTGAAGTAGAAGATATATTAAAAATAGCTGAAGAAAAAGGCGAAAAACCCTTTCTTCTAGTTCTTGACGGAATTACTGATACCAATAATCTAGGTTCAATTATAAGAAGTGCAGAATGTGCTGGGGTTCATGGAATAATACTGCCTAAAAGACGTTCTGCTACATTAAATGCTACGGTGGCCAAGGTAGCCGCCGGGGCTCTTGAATATATGCCTGTGGCAAGAGTATCTAATCTTGTTCAATCCTTAAGAAACTTAAAGAATCAAGGGATATGGATTATAGGCGCCGATATGGATGGTCAGGGCGATTATCATAATACTGATTTAACAGGCCCTTCTGCACTTGTTATAGGAAGTGAGGGAGAGGGACTGTCAAGGCTCGTTAAAGAGGAATGCGACCTCATGGTGAAGATTCCCATGAAAGGCAAAATTTCTTCATTAAATGCTGGAGTTGCAGCCGCACTTGTAATGTTTGAAATATTACGACAAAGGGATAAATAATTGGATTGCTTATAAGTCAATGGTCCAGCTATGATTGCTACCTAAGAGGGGGTTGAATTTGGGGTTTTCACAATTCGAAAAATTTAACATGATTAAGAAGCCTATAAGGCAACGGCATTTTTTAAGACCAGTTACTTGTTTATTGAGCTTTCCTGCTGTTTGGGCTCACCGAATTAAAATCGCTATTCCACTCTCGGGCTAATTATATGGAAAAGGGAAGCTTACCCACAATATGGAGGGCGGTATTTCAAGAGATCAAAGAAAAGAGCATATATTTTCTGGTATAATATTTGATATAGACGTGCTATATATCAGGCAAAGAACAGTGGCAGAAATCGTGAAAAAGTGTATATAGATGGGGGTACAATAATGGAACAGAAAATTGATGTATTTGAATCAGAGATATTTGGTTCGAATGTTTTTAATGATATAGTTATGCAGGAACGCTTGCCTAAGGCTACATATAAAAAGCTAAGAGAGACTATTACATTAGGGCTGCCTCTGCATCCTGAAGTCGCAGAGGTTGTTGCTTGCGTTATGAAGGATTGGGCAGTAGAGAAAGGTGCAACTCATTATACACACTGGTTTCAGCCCATGACGGGTGTTACAGCTGGAAAGCATGATTCTTTTTTAACTCCCACAAAAGATGGTAGGGCAATCATGGAATTCTCTAGAAAAGAGCTTATTAAGGGCGAACCAGATGCTTCGTCATTTCCTTCAGGAGGACTAAGAGTTACATTCGAAGCCCGAGGATATACTGCTTGGGACTGTACTTCACCAGCATTTATACTAGATAGAACATTATATATTCCTACTGCGTTTTGTTCATATACAGGCGAAGCGCTAGACTTAAAGACTCCTCTTTTAAGATCAATGGCTGTAATATCTAAGGCAGCTCTTAGGATATTAACGCTATTTGGAGATACAAATACGAGGAATGTCGTAACCACTATGGGTGCCGAGCAGGAGTATTTTCTTGTAGAGAAGGAATACTTCATGAAAAGGAAGGACTTGATTTACACAGGCAGAACTCTTTTCGGAGCTAAGCCACCTAAGGGTCAGGAATTAGATGACCATTATTATGGGAACCTAAAGGATAGAGTATCTATGTTTATGCACGTGCTAGACGTGGAACTTTGGAAGCTTGGGGTAACAGCTAAAACAAAGCATAATGAGGCGGCACCGGCTCAACATGAGCTTGCTCCTGTTTATACAACTACTAACATTGCCACTGACCATAACCAGCTTACTATGGAGGTCATGAAAAAAGTGGCCGATAGACTAGGGCTTGCATGTCTTCTTCACGAAAAGCCATTTCAGGGAGTAAACGGTTCAGGTAAGCACAATAATTGGTCTCTTGCCACTGATGAAGGAAAAAATCTTTTGCATTCAGGCGCAACCCCATTGGCAAATGCTCAGTTTTTAATTTTTGTTTGTGCAGTTATTAAGGCAGTTGATGAGTACGCTGATTTGTTGCGCTTTTCAGTGGCCACGCCAGGAAATGATCGCCGGTTTGGGTCAAATGAGGCCCCGCCTACTGTAATATCTGTTTATTTAGGCGAGGAGCTTACAGATGTATTTGAGCAGATTGAAACAGGTGTTACAAAGAATAATGGAAATAGTAGAACTCTTGAAATAGGTGTTCTCACTTTGCCCGTCCTTCCTAAGGATACGACCGATAGGAACAGAACATCACCGTTTGCGTTCACAGGTGATAAATTTGAATTTAGGATGGTGGGATCCTCCCAGTCCATAGCTAATCCTAATACTATTATCAATACCATAGTTGCTGATGCACTAAATCAAATTGCGGACAGGCTCGAAAAGTCCAATGATTTTCAGGCAGAGGTTCATAATGTCGTTAAAGACACCATTAAGAACCATAAGCGTATCATTTTTAATGGAAATAATTACTCTGAAGAATGGGTTAAAGAAGCAGAAAAAAGAGGTCTACCCAATTTAAAGACCGCTATTGATGCAATACCGTCCCTGATAGCAGATAAAAACATTAAACTATTTGAGCGTAATGGTGTACTTTCAGCTATTGAGGCTCATTCAAGGTATGAGATTCAATTAGAGAACTATATCAAAACTATTAGGATAGAAGCACTTACCATGGCAGAGATGATATCAAGACAAATACTACCTGCCTCATTATACTATGTGAAGCGTGTAGCAGATACTGTAACATCATTAAACTCTGCAGGGGCAGAATCAAAACTGACAAAGTCGCTTTTGGATAAATTAGTGATGCTGACATCTAGTCTAAGAATAGATGCAGATGCCTTAAATGAGTGTATAGAAAGTTTGGAGAGTATGGAAGGTGATAACCTTTTGAAAGCAAGGGCTTATCAGGAAATGGTTATCCCAATAATGGAGGATTTGAGGAAGGATGCCGACAAACTAGAATGTATGATGGATGCAAACTTATGGCCAATACCTACTTATGGAGATTTGCTATTTGGTTTGCTATAGCCACTTAGTTCGAATCATTATGACAAAACCCGTACTATTTGCGGATATCGGAGGATAGAATCAATTTTATTCTCCTGTTTATAACTTCAAATATTTAATAAATAAAAGGACTGTTTCAAATATGTACCTTCCTGCATGACAGGGCGGTTTTAAAGAAACAGTCCTTTATATTGCTAGAAAACAAACATATGATTATTTTCCAAATAAAGCAAAGAAAATACCTGCTGCAACTGCTGAGCCAATAACACCTGCTACATTTGGCCCCATTGCGTGCATTAGTAAAAAGTTGCCCGGTCTGGCTTTTTGACCTTCAACTTGTGAAACTCTAGCCGCCATTGGTACTGCAGATACTCCGGCAGATCCAATTAGAGGATTGATTTTTCCACCTGAAATCCAACACATTAGTTTACCCAGGAGCAACCCACCGATGGTGCTGCAGATGAAAGCGGTTAATCCTAAAGCAATTATCTTTAAGGTTTCGGGTTGAAGGAAATTCCCACCGACCGCTTTTGATCCAACAGTAATCCCCAAGAATATGGTCACTATGTTCATAAGCTCATTCTGTGCTGTTTTAGACAGTCTGTCTGTGACCCCAGATTCCTTAAGTAAGTTACCAAGCATTAGCATACCAATAAGGGGTGCTACAGAGGGGAGAAGTAAGATACATAAAATGGTTACTACAATAGGAAAGACTACTTTTTCTGTCTTAGAAATCTCTCTTAATTGTTCCATTTTAATTTCTCTTTCCTTCTTTGTGGTCATTAGCCTCATAAGCGGAGGCTGAATCATTGGTATAAGTGCCATATAGGAATATGCTGCAATAGCAATGGCAGGAAGTAAATCTTGGGCCAACTTTGATGTAAGCCAAATAGCAGTCGGTCCATCGGCGCCTCCAATAATACCTATGGCTGCTGCCTGTTCAGGAGAGAAGCCAAGTGCAATTGCTATAAAAAACGCAATATAAATTCCGAATTGGGCAGCTGCACCTAAAAACAGACTGGAGGGTCTTGCAATTAATGGTCCGAAATCAGTCATTGCTCCTATTCCAAGGAAAATTAGTGGTGGGTAAATACCCAGTTCAATACCTTGGTAAAGATAGTATAATAAGCCGCCTGGTTGATCGCCTAAGGGACCATCCATTAATCCTGTCATAGGAAGATTTGCTAAAAGCATACCAAAAGCAATGGGTAGTAGCAAAAGAGGCTCAAACTTTTTAACAATGGCCAAATAAATTAGAACAAAAGATAGGAGTATCATAATCAGCTGTTGCCATGTAATATTAGCAAAGCCTGAAATATCCCATATCTTTATTAGTGTATCAGTAAATGAGTACGTCATGAATAATCTATACCCCCTAATTCAATGATAATAGAACATCGCCTGTCACCACAGATGCTCCTTTTGTAGCAATTACTTGGGCTACTACTCCGTCACGCGAAGCAGTAATCTCGTTTTCCATTTTCATTGCCTCCAAAATAATGAGAATATCACCTGTTTTAACAGCCGATCCGGGAGATACCCTTACATCAAGTATAGTCCCTGGCATGGGCGCTTTAATAGCTTCACCCGATACATTGGCAGGCGATGGGGCAGCTTGCGTGGGCTGGGCTGGCGCGCTAGCAGCAGGTGCCGCTGCGAGTTGTGGGGCAGGGGCTGTGGCCTGAGTTGTTTTCATAAGGGTTGCCTGCCCCCTTTCAACCTCGATTTCATAATTCTTATCGTTAATAGTTACTATATATTTCATAAATTGTAATCCTCCTACTTAAGCTCAAGGCAAAGATTTATTTTAATCTAAAGCCTTGATATACTTAAAATTAAGCTCAGACAATGGGATTTGTGATTCATCACTAATAATGGCCATAATCATAGCAGCAGTTTTTTCATCAACTTCTATTAGTTTTAGTTCACCTGGTATAATGTCAGTAATATTTGCTTTTTTAGTGTCACCTGCAACATCAGCAGCAGGCTTTGTCTCCTTGTTTTTGCTAAGTAATTTAAACAATATGGATTCCAAGGAAATGGCTGCACTAAGCGCAACTAGAACAGCAAATACGGTTACCAAACCAAAGGCTGAAATCTGTAGACTTTCTAAAAATGACATAAATACACATCCTTTACGCTTTTCTAATTGAATAGCTGACAGTTGAAGTTTTTCTTTCTTCTCTTTCCTTAAAGAACTTCTCGGCTATCTGTGGGAAAGCTATATAGGAAAGAACATCTTCATCAGATTGAGCCATACTGCCAAGCTCTGTTTTTGCTTTTTCAAAAGCGGGCTCTAGGATGTCAGCAAATCTTCCTGTGATAGGCTCTTCATCACCAAGAACTTTTTTAGACAAATCTTGATTAAGCTCCCCAGGTGCTTTGCCATATTCACCCTTAAAGTATGCTTTTACCTCTTTTGATACGCTCTTATATCTTTCACCCATTAATACGTTAGTGGCAGCTTGTACACCAACCATCTGACTCATGGGGGTAACGAGAGGAGGATAACCTAAATCCGCTCTTACCTTAGGAGTTTCCATAAGAACCTCATCAAGTCTATCTAAAGCATTTTGCTGCTTAAGCTGAGAGATAAGGTTAGAAAGCATTCCACCCGGTATCTGATATGTCAAAGCGTCTGTCTCTGTACCCATAACATATGGGTTGAGGACACCCTGTTCTAGGAATTTTTCCTTTATAGGTTTAAAGAAGTCATTGATTTCTTTAAGAACATCTTTTTTAAGAGTTGTTTCGTAACCCAGCTGATTAATAGCATAATTCATGGTTTCGGTTGCAGGCTGAGATGTGCCGCCTGAAAATGCAGAAATGGCTGTATCTATACCGCTACATCCAGCTTCTATTGCCTTAATATAGGTAATAGGACCAAGACCTGTTGTTGAGTGGGTATGCAGTATTAGTGGGATTTTTACGGTTTCCTTTAAGGCTTTGAATATTTCATAGGCATCTTGCGGGCCCATAATCCCTGCCATATCTTTGATACAAATAGAGTTTGCACCCATGCTTTCAAGCTCTTTACCTAGCTTAGCATAGCTTTCTAAGTTATGAATGGGGCTCGTGGTATAACATATAGCTCCCTGTACATGGCCACCCCATTTCAGGGTTTCCTCCATTGCGACCTCAATGTTTCTAAAGTCATTGAGAGCATCGAATATTCTTATGATATCCATACCATTCTTTATAGAATATTCAACAAATTTTCTGACTACATCATCAGGATAATGCTTATACCCCAATATGTTTTGCCCTCTTAAGAGCATTTGAAGCTTAGTATTCTTAGCCTTTTCTTTAATCTTTCTAAGCCTCTCCCATGGATCCTCTGATAAATACCTTAGGCAAGAATCAAAGGTTGCACCACCCCAGCATTCGATAGAGTAATAGCCTGCATTATCAATCTTTTCAAGAATAGACCCGAAATCTTCAAAAGGCATTCTCGTAGCGATGAGGGATTGATTGGCATCTCTTAAAACAGTTTCTGTGATATTTACCTTCACAAATACACTCTCCTCTCATAATATCTTTATTAATAATTATTTTAAAACCATCTAAATTTTTGATTTTCTTTTATATATTGTTCGTCAATCACATAAGTAATTATTAAAAAATTGAAAAAAGATAATCAAGAAACATTCTATCTTAATTTAACAGGATGTACAAGATAAGATTGTGAAATAAATAACCAAAATCAATAACAAATTTTAGCAACCGTCATTTTTACTAGTTATTCCGGGTTGTTGATGATATTTAAAAGCTTTTAAGGTATTTTGCACAAAACTTACAAAATAAATATCGAATTTTGTTGCAAAAGCTGTTGAAATATTATTATGTTTGGATTATGCTATGTTTGCGGTTTTTTCATAATTATTTAGGAGGTTTTTGAAAATGGTAATTCTAGTCATTTTAGCTGCTATCTTAGCTCTTGCTTTCGCTGCATTCAACTTCGCAAGTGTGAAGAAATTGGACGAAGGTACTGATAAGATGAAGGAAATTGCCAGCGCAATCCGCGTTGGCGCAAATGCATTTATTAACTACGAGTATAAGGTTCTTTCTACGGCTGTTGCTGTTGTTGCTATTATTATTGCAATAGTTACAAGCTGGCAAGCAGCAGTTGCCCTGATTATCGGTGCTGTAATGAGCGCAAGCGCAGGTCTGGTAGGCATGAGAATCGCAACTTACTCAAATGTACGTGTATCCAATGAAGCACGCAACACTAAGGATATCGGTAAAACAGTTAAAGTAGCTTTCCGCGGCGGTTCTGTTATGGGTCTTTGTGTTGCAGGCTTTGCTCTATTAGGCCTTTTTATTGTATACATTGTCTTTGGTATGGGTATGGGTCAATTGGAAAGTCTCGATTCATTGACAAATTGGATTGGAGTTTCTTTTATACCCTTTACAATGACTCTGTCCGGTTATGCATTGGGTTGTTCTATGGTGGCAATGTTTAACCGTGTTGGCGGTGGAATATACACCAAGGCTGCCGACATGGGTGCTGACTTGGTCGGTAAAACTGAAGCCCATATTCCCGAGGATGATCCACGTAACCCTGCAACTATCGCTGATAACGTTGGTGACAATGTTGGAGATGTCGCTGGTCTGGGTTCTGATTTGCTGGAAAGCTTTGTAGGCTCTATTGCGTCCTGTATTATCCTGGCTTACCATTTGGTTATTTCTGCACAGTTCCACGGTGCCAGTCTTGCTGCAGATATGTTGTCTAAGCTTATTATGTTCCCGATGATATTTGTATCGGGTGGGCTGATTGCATGCTGTCTGGGGATTGCATCACTTCTGTTCAAGTCCAAGATGTCTAACAATCCTCACAAGGATTTAAATTTCGCTACTTATGTATCGGCAGGTCTTACAATTATATCCGGATTCTTTATATCAAAGGTACTGTTTGGCGGGATTTCCGATCTTAGTACTGTTAATTTTTCAGCTGGCTGGCTGTCGCCTTGGATTGCATCCACTATTGGTGTTGCAGCAGGTGTCATTATAGGTATGATTGCTGAATATTATACTTCTGAAAATTATAATCCAACTAAAAATCTGGCTCATACATCCTTGGAGGGGCCGGCACTCACAATTACACAGGGTCTAGCACTTGGTATGAAATCAACTATGGCTCCGTGTATAGTCCTTGGTGCCGGAATTATTAGTTCATACTTTGTTTCCGGTGTTTATGGTGTTGCTATGTCCGCAGTGGGGATGTTATCATTTGTAGCAGCAACAGTATCTGTTGATACCTACGGCCCTATCTCTGACAACGCAGGTGGTATCGCCGAAATGTCTGGGCTTGATTCTGACGTTCGTCGTATTACCGATACCCTTGACTCGGTTGGTAACACTACCGCAGCTATAGGCAAGGGCTTTGCTATCGGTTCCGGTGCATTGGCTGCTTTATCTCTTATGATTTCTTATTTATACTCTTATAATGAAATTGGAGCTGATTTAATTCTAAATATTATTGATCCTATGATCTTAGCCGGAGCAATTATTGGTGGTGCTTTGCCCTTCCTGTTCTCTGGCATGCTAATTGAAGCTGTCGTAAAGGCTGCTCGTAAGATGGTAGAAGAAGTACGTCGTCAGTTTAGGGAAATCCCTGGAATTCTTACAGGAAAATCAAAACCCGACTATGAGACATGTATTGAAATATCATCCAAGGGTGCTATAAGTGAAATGAAAGTTCCCTCACTATTAGCAATTGCTGTTCCTATAGTATGCGGCTTTATCTTTGGCCCAGAATTTGTAGGTGGCTTAATTATTGGATGTACAATTACCGCTATTATGATTGCTATCTTTACAGGTAACTCTGGCGGTGCTTGGGACAATGCTAAGAAGTACATTGAATCCGGTATAATCAAAGGTTCCGGTAAGGGTACCCCAGCTCATGATGCTGCCGTAGTAGGCGACACTGTTGGCGATCCTCTGAAAGACACTGTTGGGCCCAGCTTGGATATCTTTATCAAAATTATGTCCACCGTTTCTTTGGTTGCGGTTTCAGTATTCAGTAAGTATAATCTGTTTGATCTAATAGCTAGATTATTCTAAGGATTTAGCTTTATAAAAAAGCGCTGTATCACTTATATAAGAGTGGTGTAGCGCTTTTTATATTCTATTTATAAAGGCATGACTCAAAAAGCATACCTTTTTATTTAATTAGTATAATTCATAACAGGAATAATCCTTACATAAATATAGGAGTATGTTTTCTTAAACTACTTTTTTATTAGGTAGGAAAGGTCAATTCTTCATTTTATGATCTAGCGATAATGATTACCGTTACCATATATTATTTTGATAGTTCCTATTTTTACAATGTATACTAAATACACTTCTTGTGGCCTGCGCCCCTCTGATTGTGGCTTATTTAACAATCTTTGATGCTTTAAAAAACATACTTCTTGTGTTATTATTATAGAGGTCGATTTTATGATTTTATTATAATTTTTTATAGCCGGAGTTGATAAAATGAAATTCCGTGATTTTAGAGGAGGAGTTCATCCTCTTGCATCAAAAAACACTATGGAATTAGCCACAGTAGATATGGGCGTACCACATAAGGTAGTAATTCCTATGATTCAGCATATAGGTGCTCCTTGTCAGCCCCTTGTTAAGAAGGGTGATAATGTGAAGGTAGGTCAGGTAATAGGAGATTCTAGTGCCTATGTATCAGCAACTATTCATTCAAGTGTTTCTGGAACAGTAATTTCTATAGATGAAAGAATAATATCGGCAAGTAAGCCGGTAGTCTGTGTTGAAATAAAACCTGATGGACTTCAAGAGCTATCAGAGGAAGTTTCGCCTCCTTTGGTAGAAAGCAAAGAGTCCTTTTTAAAAGCCATAAAAGCATCAGGACTAACAGGATTAGGAGGAGCAGGATTTCCGGCGCATGTGAAGCTTAATCCTCCTAAGAATGCAGAGATAGACACTCTTATAATAAATGTGGCTGAATGTGAACCTTATATCACATCTGACTATAGAGAGTGTATGGAGAATAGCCAAGATATTATTGACGGCATAAACCATGTACTTAAATGGACGGGCATCCCAGTAGCTATTATGGGAGTTGAAGATAATAAGCCCGAAGCTATCAAGAAGCTAATAGAAGTTACAGCACCGTATAATAACATTATCGTTAAAAGCCTGAAATCACGATACCCTCAAGGCGCTGAGAAAATGTTAATTAAAACTTTGACAGGTCGCGAGGTTCCATCAGGAAAGCTGCCTCATGATATTGCATGTCTTGTTATGAATGTAACAAGTGTTGCCTTTGTAGCGAAATATTTAAAGACAGGCATCCCTTTAATTAAAAGGCGGGTTACAGTAGATGGGAAATGTGTTAGCACACCTAAGAATGTCGAAGTGCTATTAGGTACACCGTTACAGGAAGTCTTTGATTTCTGCGGTGGATTTATAAAAGACCCTGGAAAAATAATCATGGGAGGGCCCATGATGGGCGTATCTCTATATTCAACAGAATTACCAGTAATGAAATACACCAATGCACTTTTGGCATTTGATGAAGAAGAGGGAGAAGTACCCGCAGAAAATCCATGTATTCGTTGCGCACGATGTACAGATGTCTGCCCTATGAATCTACTTCCTTTTGATATTGATAGATTAGTCAAGGCAAATAAAATTGAAAACCTAAATAATCATCATGTTATGGACTGCATTGAATGTGGAGCATGTGTATATGTCTGCCCTGCTAGGCGGATGCTGCTTCAGTCAATTCGTCTAGCTAAGGATGCCACAAAAAGGGCAGGAAAAAAATGAACCGTAACAAATCAAAATCATGAGCATTAAAATATTTGAAATATAAACAAGCATCAAGCAAATAACAAGCTATATTTAATCAATAAATGATAGAGGGGGAATTTTTTTGGATAAGAGGTTGAATGTGAGTTCCTCTCCGCATATAAGAAATGCGGTCACCACCCCAAAAATAATGCTGGACGTAATAATTGCTCTTATGCCTTCAACCATAGCAGGGATTTATTTTTTTGGCACTAGTGCGGCATTATTGATTCTTGCAACTGTATTGGCATCGGTTGTATTTGAGTACATAATCCGCAAGCTTCTTAAGCGTAGTAATACCATAGGCGATTTAAGTGCTGTAGTAACTGGTTTATTGCTTGCGCTTAATCTACCACCCGAGTTGCCCATTTGGATGGCAGTGGTGGGTGCATTCTTTGCTATTGTAATTGTAAAGCAACTTTTCGGAGGATTGGGCAACAATTTTGTTAACCCTGCACTTACAGCTCGAGCAATCCTTCTTGTTTCCTTTGGCGCAAAGATGTCTATTTGGTCAGAGCCTATTAGAAGATTAACAGCATTTGCCGCCGATGCAGGGTCGGGAGCTACGGTTGATGTAAGCACATATGCAACACCTCTTGGGGCCCTTAAAGGCGGAGGAGAGCTTCCTTCAATGCTTGATATGTTCTTAGGTAGTATTGGTGGATGTATTGGTGAAACATCAGCCTTAGCTTTAATAATTGGCGGAATATATCTTATTAGTCGTGGGGTTATCAAATGGCATATTCCCGTCATTTATTCTGGTACAGTCGCACTAATGGCTTGGGTGCTTGGTCCCGAAGGGATTTTCACAGGAAATGCTTTGTTCCATGTACTTGCAGGAAGCCTTTTGATAGGAGCCTTCTTTATGGCTACTGACTATACCACAAGTCCAATGACTAAAAAGGGGATAACGATTTATGCTGTGGGCTGTGGCCTACTTACAATCCTTTTCAGGCTTTATACAGGAATGCCTGAAGGTGTCACTTATGCAATACTTCTTATGAATGTAGCTACTCCAATTATAGACAGGTTTACAAAACCAAAACAGTTTGGAGGTGCAGCTAATGTATAAGGAAATTATAAAGCCTGCACTGATACTATTTTTAATCTGTGTTGTTATGACCGGCACATTAGCTTATGTAAACGGTATAACAAAACCCATTATTGATGAAAATAATAGGCTAGCCGAGCAAGAGAGCTTGATGCTGGTTATAGATGGTGTAGATAGTTTTTCTGATGGAATAGATGATGACAACTTAAGAGAAAAGGGATTTGACGTTACCGATAGAATTGAAAAGCTTTATGAAGCCCAAAAGGATGGAAAATTGGTGGGCTACGTAGTTGCGGTTTCTTCTCGGGGATACAAAGGGGATATAAGTATTCTCGTTGGTGTAGATATTGATCAAACCATAAGTGGAGTTACGCTTACAAGTCATAATGAAACGCCCGGGTTAGGAGCCAATGTAGCATATCCGGAGTTTACTGATCAGTTTAAAGGTGAAATACCACAAAACTCTTTTTTTGTTGTACATCGACAAGCCTCAGATGAAAATGAAATACAAGCCGTGACTAGTGCTACAGTATCTTCTAGAGCAGTAACAGATGCAGTAGCCGATGCGGTCACTTTAATAAGATCAGTATTAGGAGGCGAATAAGATGGCAGAGAAGAAAAAGGGTCTTTCAGTATTCTTAAATGGAATTATAAGCGAAAACCCCACATTCAGGCTGCTTTTGGGTATGTGCCCTTCATTAGCTGTTACTACAATGGCTAAGAATGGATTAGGTATGGGAGCTGCGGCAACATTTGTTCTTGTGGGCTCAAATTTCGTTATTTCATTGATACGTAATATTGTTCCCGATAAGATTCGAATACCTGCATACATAACAGTCATTGCTGCCTTCACTACAATAGTTCAAATGCTTCTTGCAGCATTATCGCCTGAAATTAACAAGCAACTAGGTATATACATTCCATTAATAGTAGTAAATTGTATTATATTTGCTAGAGCAGAAATGTTTGCACAAAAAAATGGCCCTATCATCTCCATTATTGATGCCCTTGGAATGGGTGCCGGATTTACTATTGCCATAACCATTATAGGTTCAGTCAGAGAAATTCTAGGCTCAGGGACGTGGATGGGACTTCCCGTTACAGTGAATCTATTTGACCCAGCAACAATTTTTATTCTTCCCGCTGGTGGATTTATGGTTATGGGATTTTTGATTGCATTATTTAATAAATTGGCTAACAGAAAGAAAAAGGATAATGCAATTGAGAACCATGACGCATGTGCCGTAGGGTGTCCGGGCTGTAGCAACGCTGTTAACGGAGGTGAGGTATAATGAAGGAGCTTTTTGCAATCCTCATAGGTGCAATTCTTGTAGAGAATTTTGTACTATCAAAGTTTCTGGGGATATGCCCCTTCCTCGGCGTATCTCAAAAGACTTCAACTGCCCTGGGAATGAGTGGCGCCGTAACTTTTGTTCTTGTAATCTCACAGGCCGTAACATGGCTTGTTAATAAATATTTATTGGAGCCTAATGAGCTAGAATATTTACAGACTATAGCCTTTATTTTGACTATCGCTGCATTGGTACAGTTTGTAGAAACGATACTAAAAAAGATGCTTCCATCCTTGTATAAGGCTTTGGGTGTATATCTTCCACTTATAACTACCAACTGTGCAGTATTAGGTTCAGCACTGATTTTTGTAGAACGTGACTATAGTTTTATTGAAGCGGTAGTATTCGGTTTTGCAGCAGGTATTGGATTTACACTTGCACTATTACTGTTTTCAGGTGTCAGAGAACGCTTGGAAACGGCAGATATACCTGAAGCCTTTAAGGGTATGCCCATAACTCTAATTGCAGCCTCGTTGGTTTCAATAGCCTTCATAGGGTTTGCAGGATTAATTGTTTAGTAAGAAGGGGGGAACATAATTGAGTATAATAATTCCTGTAGCTGTTATATCAGGCCTAGGACTTGTCTTTGGATTGGCCCTCTCTTTTTCTGCGAAGGTTTTTGCGGTAAAAGTCGATGAAAGAATTACAGCTGTTAGAGAAATGCTTCCTGGTGCCAATTGTGGAGCATGCGGATATTCAGGTTGTGACGGATTGTCAGAAGCTATAGTCAATGAGGGAGTCCATGCAAGCCGCTGCCCAGTAGGTGGAATCGCTGTTGTCAATTCAATTTCTGACTATATGGGAGTTGACGAGGGCTCTATAGATGTTAATGTTGCTCGAGTATTATGCCAGGGTAATTGTGATAATGTTATGATGAAATACAGTTATACAGGCTTAGATGACTGTCATACGGCCAATGCATTATCCTCGGGAATGGATGCTTGCCATTATGGATGTATTGGCTTAGGAAGTTGTAAAAAGGTCTGCCAATTTGATGCTATTATTGTTGAAAACGGCTTGGCATTTATAGATGCGGATAAATGTACGGGATGCGGAAAATGTGTATCAGAGTGTCCTAAGGCTATTATCACCCTAGTCCCTGTACTTTCAGGATTTACAGTTAAATGTAATAGTCATGACAAAGGTGCAGCGACAAGAAAGAATTGTAAAGTTGGGTGCATATCATGTCAAAAGTGTGTAAAGGTTTGCCCGGTGGAGGCAATTTATATGGAAAACAATCTAGCTATTATAGATCCTACAAAATGTATAAATTGCGGGGAATGTGCGGCTGTTTGTCCTCAACACTGTATTACTAACACAATAGTAAAGCATAAAGATATAAATACTAATCTAAAGGTTTGAGCGATGTAACCTTATATATCTTTTAATTATGTTTATTACCAATATAATATAAGGTGACTGCATTTACTTAAGGCAAATTGATGAATCGGTATCAAATCAGCAAAAACAGCTTTTATTTTTAGTATTACTATTGTATAATAAGGTTGGTATTAATAGAGTCCAAATAATATGCTATATTAATAGCACAAGTTACGCTTGGTAACAGCCAGGAGGAAACATATTATGATATCTAAGGAAGTTACAATATTTAGCAAAACCGGACTTGAGTCAAAAATGGCGGCCCGGCTAATCCAAAAAGCTTCGAGCTATGAAGCCAATATATGGATTCAGAAAGATGAAAGAAAAGCAAACGCCAAAAGCCTTCTAGGTCTCCTATCATTAGGCATAAGCCCCGGAGATAAGATTACCATTATCACCGATGGACGAGACGAGGCAACGGCTCTAATGGAGCTTGAGGAGTTTGCCAATAATGGAATGACAGAATAGTATTCATCAGATTCGGAAGCCGGCTTGCAAGCCGGCTTTTTGTGTATATACGGAATATGGCAATAATACTGTAAAGAATTTTACAGTAATTTTCTGGCCTTATAATTCTTACAATGTTCTTCACAAACTATCGCTATTAAAGGATATTTACCTGAATTTGACTTAATGAGTTAATTACATGGAAGTATAATAAATATAATATTGTTTATTTAGGAGTCTAAATATGGCATCAATTAAAGAAACATTAAAAAACTTACCCGAATCACCGGGTGTATATATAATGCGAGACTACGAGGGGGCAATTATCTATGTAGGGAAAGCAAAAATACTGAAAAACCGTGTCAAATCATACTTTCGGCAAAGTGAAGACAGGGATTCAAAGACATCTATGCTGGTGGCTAATATTGATAATCTTGAATATATAGTAACTCATACTGAGGAAGAGGCGTTAATTCTTGAAAACACGCTGATTAAACGGCATAAACCCAAATATAATATCCTTTTAAAGGATGATAAAACCTACCCTCATATAAAAATTACAATACAAGATGAATTCCCAAGAGTAGAGATTACAAGAAGAGTAGAAAAAGATGGAGCTAAATATTTTGGTACCTTTGTAAAGATGTCCGCGGTAAAGGATTCTATTGAGATATTAAGAAAACTATTCCCCATAAGGACTTGCAAAAGACTTATATCAACACAAAAAAAGCAAAGGCCATGCCTATATTATCATATTGGACTTTGTTCGGCGCCTTGCGCAGGGAAAATAAGTCAAGATGAATACATGGAGCTGGTAAAGAATGCATTGGCGTTTCTTGATGGGCGTCATGATGATGTAATAAATATGCTTAAGAAAGAAATGAACAAATACTCTGAAGAACTAAAGTTTGAAAAGGCTGCTGTTATAAGAGACCGAATTAATAGCATTAATGAAATTTATAAAAAACAGTCAGTTTACAGTATCAAAATGGAGGAGCGGGATGTTATTGCCCTATACTCTGATAATTGGCACTATGCGGCTAATGTCCTCGCAATACGCGGTGGAAGATTAGTTGGTAAACGGGCCTATGTTTTGGAGGGGATGGGGGCAGAAGAGCCAGGTAAGGCAATTGAATCGTTTATGGTACAGTATTATGATGCTAATCCTGAGGTTCCAAAGGAGATAGCCCTTCAATACGAACCAGAATCTGTAGAAGCACTATCAGCGCTACTTTCTAAAAAGCGTGGAAGTAAAGTAAGCATTATTGTACCTCAAAGAGGAGCCAAGGCAGAGCTTGTTGATATAGCAGAGCAGAACGCGAAAGAAGAGCTAGAATTGCACCAGAGAAATGTTTTGGCCACACAGGCAAAGTCCATTGGTATATTAAAAAAACTTCAGAACACTTTAAAGCTCGAAAGCCTGCCAAGAGTTATTGAGGCCTACGACATATCAAATACTGGAAATACTGAAATCGTGTCATCAATGGTTGTTTTTAAAGAAGGACAGGCAGATAGTCAAAGCTATAGACGGTTTAAAATGAAGGTAATAACAGAACAAAATGATTATGGGAGTATGCAGGAAACTCTTTTACGACGTTTCAACCGGTATCTATCGGGGAGCAAGGACAAGGCATTCGGCACCTTACCTGATTTAATATTGGTTGATGGGGGCCCACAGCATGTAAGCGTGTCTAAAGAGGTTCTTGAGAATTTAGAAATTAATGTTCCTATATGGGGTATGGCGAAGGATGATAGGCATCGTTCACATAGGCTAGTAAATGGAGTAACTGGAATAGAACTTGGTAAAGACAATGACTTGCTAAGATTTGTGGCTTCAATACAGAATGAAGCTCATAGGTATGCTTTAAAGTATAATAAAAATCTCAGAAGAAAACGCATGCAAAAATCGGTTATGGATGACCTTGAAGGTGTAGGACCTGTTCGTAAAAAGGCTCTATTTAAGGCCTTTGGTTCAGCAAAGAAGCTAAAAGAGGCAAGCGTTGAAGAAATCGCACAGGTTAAGGGCATAGGCCTCACTCTTGCAGAGAAAATAAAAAAACAGCTTGACAAGCAATGAGATCTATGCCGTTTTCTAAGGGAGCATAAGTATAATAATACGGCATAAGACGACAGTTTTGCGGCTGCAAGAATCTCACTCCGAACACCTCTAAGCACCTACCTCTAGTTGATTAATTAACTCGGTAAGTGATATGGCTCCGTCTTCGCTCCGCCATATCCGACCAAGAGGTCGTTTGCTCACGGGTCGCTCAAT
>CAYMAE010000043.1:0-18987 GCA_964388375.1 uncultured Ruminiclostridium sp. | reverse complement strand
AAAAAAGAGCCTCTTTGAACTTATATGTTCAAGTAGGCTCTTTTAGTAAACTTATTAAATGGGAAAAGCTCTATTTGTAGGAAATAGAATCATATACCCGGTCATTCTTTATTACATTATATCTTGATTCTAAGCCCCAGCCTTCAATAGCTTCGGCATAGAATCTTTCAACTGCGTTAGCAGACATAGTGGTTTTTACATTAGTCGCGACATCACCAAAATCTGTTCGATCATCTATTTTTGCGACATATATAAAATAAGTTGATTCCACTATATCAATATCCCCAATTTTATTTTCAAAGGACCACTCAATGAGCGACCAATCCAGGAAATACTCATATGAGGCATCCTGACTATATGAAATAGTGGCTTTCCCTATCTGACGCGAAGGATTTGCCCCAGCTTCGGAAGCATCTTCCTCAGTGTACTGGGTTATGAGTTTTGCCATATCCTCACCATCTTGAGCCTTTTTAAGAGCTTCCTCTGCTGTTTTCATCTTCTCAGCTGCCTCTTCGTCGGTTATTAGTTCTCCATCATTATTAAACTTATAGAGAGTAATATAGCTTAAATCAATTTTGTCATAATTTAGCTTAAATTCTTCGTAATTATTCTTTAGCTCTTCCTCTGTAAATTCGGGAACAGTAAATTCCCTATCTATAAACTGCTTCTTATACTCGTCAATTACTGCAATCTTTTCGTAGAGAGTTTGTAAGTCTTTCGAACTAATTTTATACTGCTGTTCAAATTGTTTATCCGTAATGCCTAGACTGCTTTTAATACTTTTCACTCTAGTTGCCGATTGTTCTTTAATCTCAGTAGTAATATTCAATCCGCTTTCCAAGGCTTTTATATATTGAACCATGAACTCCTTAGAATAGTTAAGTGCTTCTCTTTTTGCCGTTTCGTAAGGATCTTGCCCATCTGCAGGTGTGGTCCAAAAAGCTTCCTTTGCATCTTGGGTTGATAACCCTTCCTCATTCTCTGTTGCCACCATTTGTTGTTCTAAGAAAAACTTATATTCTGATTTTGAGATTCGGTACCCATCAATAGTTGCAACAAAACTGCCTGAGTCAATAAAGATATAGACTAGCACTGCAATTAGTAAAAGAACTATAATTGCAATTATTCTCTTTCTAGTTATTTCGCTTTGCGTTTTGATTAGATTCTTTTTTGAAGAATTTGTCTTCTTTTTTGCATCATTATTCATATTTTTCATCCTTCTTCTGTAACAAGAATACATCTTACTTAGGGCATATATATATCCTATTATACGCTCTCAGCTTCCTAACTTCAATTTTTGCAGGTCTTGTAATAGAATCTTAATAATCTCAATAACCTCTCGATGCTTGTTCATATTTATCCTTCTTAATGATAAATACGGAGGCTTTCCTGCGCTAAACAAAAGTTTTCCCTTCCATTTGTTCATAAGTTCACCAATCTTGTCTAAAGGTAAACCGCCCTGCTCGGAAAACATAAAGAGTAGTGTATCTTCCTTTTCTTTAACAGTTGAAAATCCAAGGTTTGAGGCTAGATTCTTTATATAAGCAATTTCTATTAACATATCGGTTTCTTTGGGTATATCCCCGTATCTGTCTATCAGCTCATCTTTCACGTCAAGAATGTCTTCGTCTGTTTCAATTGTCGCAATGACCCTGTACATATCAATTCTCTGCTCTTCATCTTCGATATAGGTAGAATCTATATATGCACTTATTTGAAGCTCCACCGTCGTATCTACCGCCCTATTTGTAGGTGCATCCCCCTTAAGCTCAACAACTGTTTCATCTAATATTTTCAAATACATGTCATATCCTACAGATTGCATATGTCCATGCTGCTCTGAGCCTAAAATATTTCCTGCGCCTCTTATCTGCAAGTCTCGCATAGCAATCTTAAATCCGGAGCCAAACTCAGTAAATTCTTTTACGGCTCTTAATCTCTTGTCTGCAATCTCACTTAATGTTTTATCCTTTTTATATGTTAGATATGCATATGCTAAGCGATTAGATCGGCCTACCCGTCCCCTTAGTTGATATAGCTGAGCTAGTCCAAGGCGGTCGGCATCCTCAACAATTATTGTATTAACATTCGGCATATCTACTCCCGATTCAATAATAGTAGTACAAATAATTACATCAAAATCCTTATCCACAAAGGATTGAATAGTGCGTTCTAATTCTCTTTCTCTCATTTGGCCGTGCGCATAATCCACCCTTGCTTCAGGAACTAGGGCTTTGACTTGAAGCATTTTTGACTGAATGCCTCGAACTCTATTATATAGATAGAAAACCTGGCCTCCTCTGGCGAGCTCTCTGTTGATAGCATTCTGGATGATGTCCTCCCTGTATTCGACCACATATGTCTGGACAGGATATCTATGGTCGGGTGGATCCTCTAGCATGCTTATATCCCTAATTCCAGACAATGACATGTTTAGTGTCCTAGGTATGGGTGTGGCAGATAGTGTGAGTATATCAACCTTTGGATACCTGGCTTTTATTCTTTCTTTATGCTCTACACCAAAACGCTGCTCCTCGTCTATTATAAGTAAGCCTAAGTCTTTAAATTTTATGGATTGCCCCAAAAGCATATGTGTTCCTATAAGCACATCTACTCTTCCACTATTTACTTCCTTAATAATTGACTTTTGCTCAGAATCGGTTCTGAACCTACTTAGCATCCCTATCTTCACAGGAAAGCCTGAAAATCTTTTTATAAAGGTTTCATAATGCTGAGCTGCCAATACTGTAGTTGGAACTAAAACTGCCACCTGTTTACTATCCATAACTGCTTTAAAAGCAGCCCTTATTGCAACTTCAGTCTTCCCATATCCAACATCCCCACATAATAGGCGATCCATTATTGAATCCGATTCCATATCTGCCTTGATTTCCTCAACACAACGAAGCTGGTCCGGTGTCTCATCATAGGCAAAGGTATCCTCAAATTGTTTTTGCCATACTGTTTCGGGTGAAAAAGCATAGCCCTTAGTATTTCTACGCTCTGCCTGAATACGAATTAAGCCATCAGCCAGATCCTTTATTGAGTCTTTTACCTTAGCCTTTGCTTTAGCCCATTCAGTACCACCTAATTTGTTAATCCTAGGCTTTCTTCCTTCTTGGCCGATATATTTTTGAATTAAGTCCATGCTTGTGGTTGGAATGTATAGAGCGCCCCCATCTTTATAACTAATTTTCAAATAATCCTTGCGGATGCCCTCAACCTTTAGCTGTTCAATCCCGTTATAAACACCTATTCCATGACTTTGATGAACAACATGATCGCCAACCTTTAAATCAGTAAACGATGAGATGCGCTTACCCTTTTCTTTTGTGCTTCTTCTATGCTTTCTCGACTTTGCTGCAATGATATCGCTTTCAGAAATAACGGCTAGCTTCTCATCCTTGTAAACAAAACCCGTTTGTAAATGGCCATATAGCACCACAATTGAGTTACCTTCGGGGTAAAGACCATCTTCTAGGGCTTCGACTGCCAAAATATCTCTTTCACTTAATTCCTCAATTAATCTTTCGACTCTACTTTTATCAGAGACTACAAAGGCAATTTTATACCCTTGATCTACCCAATTTCTAATATCATCAATTATTAAGTCAAGCTTTCCGTTATAAGGGCTTATACTTGAAGCCTTTATGCGCAACGTTTCATGCTTCTGACCTAATAATGAATTCTCGTCTTCGAATGATTCTATAGCAATTAGACTATTCTTTGCTGCTCCCTTCAAAAGAGTATCCGTATCAAATAGCATATTAAAGGCGTCTTTAAGAAGAATACCTTTCTCCATGAGGGTTTCACATAGGTTTGTTAAAGCCTCTTGCTCATTATTCATTCTTTCGACGGTTCTACTAGTCTCTTCAAAGAATACTAAATGCTTTTCCTTTAAATAATCAAATAAGCTGGCCTTTTTTTTGATAAGATAGGGTATAAACTTATCTACCCCGGTAAAATAGTGACTGTCCTGAAGCTTATCAACATAACTATCTATATTATTCGAAAGAATAGGCGCAAGGTCCTTATCTATTAGAGTAAGAGTTTGCGAAAGCGCCTCCCTTATTCTATTAGCAATTATGTTTACCTGAGCTTTTGAATACAATATTTCACGAGCTGGATATATATCGAGTTGATCGCATAAATCCACCGAACGTTGAGTCTCATCCGAAAACCAACGCATTGAGTCGATTTCTATATCAAAGAACTCTATACGACAGGGCATTTGGCTGTTTACCGGATAAATGTCCAGTATTCCACCTCTTTTAGCATACTGCCCTTTGCTCTCTACCTTTTCTTCTCTGATATATCCCATTTCTAGAAGCTTTTGCTCTAATTCAGACCACTCTACATAATCTCCAGGCTTCAGTGAAATAAGCCATTTAGCAAATTCATTTGGGTCCATCAAAAAGTGCATTATTGCTTCGCCGGAGGTTACTATAAACCTGTAATCTCCATTGATAATGCGCGCCAATGCAGTCACCCTATCGTGAGTCTGCTCAAAGCTTCTTGCCTCAACATCATAGAGCATTATTTCCCTATTAGGTAAATAAACCACATTTTCATCTGTCAGATATGATAAATCGAGATATGCTTGGCGAGCTTGCATTTCATTCCATGCCACATATAGCCCCTTAAGACCTGTTGCTTGGGCTACAGCCTCGGCTAAATGGCGTTTTTGAGTGTCAGAAACGCCTTGGACAACAATGTTTTTGCCTGCTCTTATAAAGTCTTTTACTATATTAATGTTTTTTGAATCTTTTAAGCTAGATGTAATGAGCTTCATAAAATATTATACCTGTCCTTGCATAATCAGCCAAAATGGATTCTCAGCATTTATCCCAAGAATAGACTGTGTCACAAATGCCATACTGTTTCTAATAGGCTCTGTCACAGCCCGCATGAAGTTACCCAAAAAATTATTGGGGAATAGGACTACCAGTGCCAAGAATGCTAGGCCAATAAATGGTTCAAATCTAGCAAAGCTCTCATATGACTTTTCAGGTACAAATGAAGATAATACCCTTGAGCCGTCCAATGGTGGGATCGGAATCATATTAAAAATAGCAAGATTTATATTGACAAAAACAAGTATATAAAAGAATAATGATACGTAAAATAAAATCCGTACATTTATCCCAGTTAGGGGAATTACACCTGCCACTAATAGCTTTGCAATAATACCGCCTATAAAGGTGCCAACAAAGGCCAGTATAATATTTGACAAAGGCCCTGCAACTGATACTAAAACAGTTCCTTTTCTTGGTTGCTTAAAATTATTCGGATTTATTGGCACTGGCTTAGCCCATCCAAATCCTATAGTAAACATCATTATCGTTCCTATTAAATCCAAGTGTTTAAAGGGGTTAAGTGTTAGCCTTCCTTTATCCTTAGCTGTGTTGTCACCAAGTTTATAAGCTACCCAAGCATGTGCTAGCTCATGAAATGGCAAGGCTATTAGCAGGATAGGCGTCATTATTAAAATGCTTTCTAGTGAGAAAAATTTCATACTTGTTTTTCCTAATTATTTCATAAAAAAATTAATTATTGGACCTAAAAAAACTATTATTCCTATTATAACAGAAACGCATGCGCTTACCATTACGGCAGAAGCGCTTATATCCTTTACCTTTCCTGCTTGCTCCGAGAATTCATCTGTCACCATATCAGTAAGGTTTTCTATCGCAGTATTTATTAGCTCACAAATAAAAACCAGGCCTATTGCAAAAGTAAGTGCCATCCAACTTATATTATCCAAATTCAAAAAAATACCCATGGCTATAACTAAAACAGTAGCCGCCGAATGAATTTTCATATTGCGCTCAGACTTAAAAGCTTGACAAATCCCATTACAGGCATTTATAAAGCTTTGGAGCACTGATTTATTTTTCATACTCGGAAAAGCCCCATTTCTTCTAATATTTCTTCCTGTATGGAAAACATAATCTTCTCATCTTCTTTAGTCTCATGGTCATATCCAAGTAGATGTAAAATCCCATGCACAGCCAAAAATCCAAATTCCCGTTCAATAGAATGGGCATAGCTTTGGGCCTGTTCATAAGCCTTTTCTACAGATATGATTATATCGCCTATAAAAACATGGTTTGTATCAGGATCGATATCTCCCGGCTCTATCTGTGGCTCTCCATTAATATACTCAATTAACGGGAAGGATAGTACATCAGTTGATAAATCAATCCTCCGATGTTCTTTATTGAGCTCACGAATACTTTCGTTATCTACCAAGGTGATGGCAGCTTCAATATCGTAGGATAAATTCTCTTTTTTCAAACAAAGCTTAACAGCCTTTTCAATTAGTTTCTTGGTCTCTTTAGGTATTTGCATTACCTTCTGTTGATTGTACACTTTTATCTTCATTTTTCTCTTCCTCTTTAATGGCAACAGTATTTTTAGGAGTATTATATAAAGTACTATCTAGCTCCGAAAGACTCTTCTCCTTTTCTAGTTCTGGATACTCAGGACGCTCATGGTAAACTCCGCTTAATACCTGTAAGAAGCTATCTGCAATAATGCTTAAATCTTTTAATGTAAGATCACAGCGGTCTAACTGACCATCGTCAAGCTTGTCCTTAATAATTTTTCTAATCAGCCCTTCAGTTTTGCCTGGAGTTTTCTCAGGTAATGATCTTACGGCAGCCTCTACTGAGTCGGCTAGCATAACCACCGCGGACTCTCGAGTATCAGGGACGGGTCCTTCATAGCGGAAGTTTTCTTCCTTTAACTCTTCAGATTTATCCATTTGCATGGCTTTATGATAGAAAAACGCCACCAGAGTATTACCGTGGTGCTGAAGAATTATATCACGGATTATCTTCGGCAAACGATGCTTTATTGCTATCTCCTCACCATCCTTAGTATGAGAAGTAATCACTAACGTACTCAAATTTGGAGTCAACTTATCATGAGGGTTATCTGATAATTGGTTCTCTTTAAAGAAATGAGGCCTTCTTAGTTTCCCAATGTCATGGAAATACGCTCCCACTCTTGCTAATAGTGGATTCCCTCCAATTTCACGGGTAGCAACCTCAGCAAGATTACCTACCATAAGGCTGTGGTGATAAGTACCCGGTGCCTCCATTAAAAGACGCTTTAGTAAAGGATGGTTAGGGTCAGCATATTCGAGCAGTTTAAGCGGTGTGACAATATTAAAAAGGCTTTCTAAAAATGGCAATAGACCAATGGCCAAAATAATGGATAGAATTCCATTAATCAATGTTAGCCCAGAGTCGTTTAGAAGGCTTTCAATGCTCTTTTTATCTATCATCCCTAAAATTACAATAATAACAGCATTTAATAATCCAAGTAGAATTCCTGCCAAGGATATTTTCCGTCTTTGAGTGGCGTTTGCTGTATAGAATGCCGCAAATGTTCCCCCTACAATAGCCATTATTATAAATTCTAAATTACTTCCGAGCATAAGAGAGTAGCTAAATATCAGCAAAATATTAATGCATATTGCCGGCTCTACCCCTAAAAATATAGCTATAATTATTGGTGTTATAAAAATAGGTATTATAAAAGTGGATATTTCAGGTATAAACTCCCGTATAACCCAAGCAAAAAGGGTCGTTATGAGTATAGTTATACATATGAGCATTATGGAATTACGGTCATAGTAAACCTTTGGATGAAATTTCTTAAGATATAAAAATGCCATGATAAATAAAATAAGAATAATTAGGAACACAGACATATAAAGCAGATAGTCGGGTTTCCCCTCACTATCTATGTAATTGAGCTGCTTTAAAACCTCAAACTTATCTTCTGTTACTACATCATCCTTGCTAATGATACGTTCATCTTTATATATAGTTACAGGATTTTCCTTTATATAGCTTTCAATATGACTCTCTCTACGATTCGATGTTGCTTCTTCATCAACGTGGCTATTAGGTCTTATAACCTTTTGTAGTATATCCACGGCTATAGGCTTTAGAGGAACAATTTTCCCATATCTTTCGATTATCGGTAAGCCACCGGCTATCTCAATAGCAATATTGTCATCCATAAGATTCTTTTTAGATAACTCTGGGATAATTTCTCTTATAACAATTCTCTTTAGCTCCACTAAATCTTGCTTGCCCTCGTTTGTAAAGATTGATTCAAGTGCAGTATCCTCTAATTCCAACAATATACTATAAGCTTCTAGTGTATCAATCCTTTGGATTTTTTCACTAATAGTCTCTAATTTCTTATCCTCAATAACCTTCATAATAAACTTGTCCAGCTCATCGAAGTATTCATAAGCGTCATTTAACATATCGCTATTGGCATTCTCAATTTCGATAATAACAGGATTTAGCTTATCAGCATTATCCTCGGCATTTTGCAACGTCTTTAAAGTGTTTTCAATATCTCTAGGCGCCTGGATGTCATACTGGGAAATATCACCCTGATTAAGCTTGTACTTCACCGGAGCGGCTCCATATGCAACAACGGCCGACAAAACCAGCAATGTGATACCTATGGCAAGAAGTCTTTGAAAGGATTTCCTTCTAATCAGCTTAAAAATTTTAAGTTCTGACTTTTTCTTTTTTTTGTTAGCCATCATTCATCCTGCCTTTCATATCGTTTTCATAGGCCTTTACAATACGTTGAACCAGCTCGTGTCTCACAACATCTTTGTCGGTTAAGTGTACCAATGAAATACCTTTTATATTTCTCAGAATGCGTCTAGCTTCAACAAGGCCGGACTTACCACTAGGAAGGTCAACCTGAGTAATGTCACCGGTAATAACCATTCTAGAGCCAATCCCCATTCTGGTAAGAAACATTTTCATCTGCTCAGGAGTGGTGTTTTGAGCTTCGTCTAGAATAATAAATGAATCATCAAGGGTGCGTCCACGCATATACGCAAGTGGTGCTACTTCGATTATACCCTTTTCTAGATTAGTTTGATAGGTCTCAGGACCCATAATTTGATATAGCGCATCGTATAATGGACGCAAATAGGGGTCTACTTTATTTTGAATATCTCCAGGGAGAAAACCCAGGCGCTCCCCGGCCTCGACAGCAGGGCGAGTTAGTATAATGCGGTTTACCGTCTTCTCCCTAAATGCTTTTACCGCTATGGCTACTGCTAAGAAGGTTTTTCCTGTTCCCGCAGGCCCAATCCCGAAAACAACAGGGTGGTTACGCATTGCATCGACATACTTTTTTTGACCTAAGGTTTTAGTTTTAATTGGCCTACCCCTATATGTGACACATATTTGATCCATAGGAATATCACGGCAACTCTGCCGCTCCTCTTCTGTCATCTCTAATAGATAGCGAATATTTTGCTCGTTAATAAGCTCTCCACTTTGTATGATAACTATAAGCTTTTGGATAATATCAACGGCTATATCAGCCTTTCTATCAAAGCCTTTTATATGAAGCTCATCGTTTCTCGCTGTAATTCTAACATCTAATCGGTCCTCAATCATTTTAATGTTTTTATCATTAGCACCGAACAAGTTTAAAGCTAAATCGGGTTCAGGTAGTTCTAATTGTCTTTCAACAACTGTTTCCAATTCTTCTCTGCCTTTCTCTTAAGATTATTCATAATTAACAGGCTCGAACCCTGCTATATCCTCTTCACATTCTATAACAACTTGCACATAAATTGTACCGTTTTCTCCTTCAACTTCTTTTACAACTTCATCTATTATAGTACTGTCCTTGGGTATTCTTTTTCTTAAGTCCTGCCTGGCCATTTCGGTAGCAACAGTAATGGCCTCATCGGCAGTTAAAGCAACCTGCTTTTCTATTATTTCAGAGCTTATTTCAACAGTCAAGCCTATTGGAAGTTTTAATCCAAATGGTCCTGTAATAATTTTATCCTCGACTTCGGTATCATACATTGAGAAGGACAAAGGTTTCGAAGGCAACTTAACTCTACTGTCTAAAAACCTTAAGTAACTAACTTCGTGTGTTTCTCCGGTCTTAAATCTCTGAGTATAAACCGGAGATACCGGCAAGGAGCTCTCATACCAAGTCTTAGCCATTACTCTACCTAGGGCATGAACATCCCTAGTCCCATTATCCGCGTTTTGACTTTGAATCGTACCCGAAACAAGAACCTGGCCCTTCTTGACAGTATCTCCTTCTTTGACCAAAGCATTCCCAGCATGTACCTCTAGTCTTGTAATAAATCCGTCTCTATTTGCAACAATATTGTATAATTGGTCACTATCGATTAAAGTTGGGGTTGATACTCTGTCCTTAAATGTAATATATAGCTTTACACCTTTTACTTCAACTCCTACCCAAGCAATTTCATCAATCTCAAGGGCAAGCTGTGAAGCTATTTTTTTAGCATCTATCTTTGTTTTAAGGCTTCCCCTACCAATGTTATTTAAATGAAGCACATTGATAATCTTAGGATTCATTTCGGGGTCACTACCTGTTATTTCGATGTCCCATATGATGGACATTGACAGCAATATCAGAATAGAAAAAAAGATAGCTCCAAGCTTAAATCCTTTTCTACGCTTAAATCGACTTAGTTTAAACGGTAGACCACACCTTTTACTTATTTGTACCTTGCAGTTAGATTTACGAGCCGCAGGCCTCATAAGTTTAAAGCCCTTGATACTTGCCTTCATTTGGGCAGAGTTTGCGTTTACCCTTATTATTTCCCATAGAAGAATATTGCGTCTAGAGCAAATGTTAATAAAACGCTCTATGTTGCATCCTGTGACTGTTATAATAACATATCCCCTTATGTAGTTCCATAAGTTTACTAAAAACATAGGCTTACCAACTCTCTTTAAGCGTCATAATCTATATTAGAAATTTTTCCCCCTATAATGATCTCTTCATTTGTGATCTCCCTTATATTTAAGTCATTGCCTGAAACTTTGATAACTCCATTATTTGTATTGATGCGAATCATACCCTCTTGAAAGTCCATAATGCCCTTAAAGTTTTCTATTAGCACCTCTCCTCGCCCAATAGCTGTTACCTTGGGACGGTTTCCACATACTTCACCAGGTATTTCAAAGAGACGAGCAAGTTTTTCAGCTACCCCTTCACCTTGCTCTTTTTTCTTTTCAGCCTTGCCCTTTATTTTATGAATTCCCTTTTTCATTACCCCTCTCCTTTCGCCATGTTTTCCAAGTCAAAAACATCACCAAACTCATATCCATTAGAACGAACATATTCGATGATGGCATTTAATGCCTCACAATTATCCTTTGATACTGCATGAAGAAGAATGATCTCCCCATTATGAATATTTTGTTTTACCTTTTCAAAAGCATATTCCCATCCCCGTTGTTTATTCACAGCCCAGTCGTCATACGCAAAGCTCCAGAATACATTTACATATCCCATGTTCGATGTTATTTCTAAAGTCTTTTCACTGTACTCTCCCTTTGGCGCTCTTAAGAAGACCATATTTTGGCCGAACTTTTCTTGAAAACGCCTGTCAAGACCTACAACTTCTTCTTCAAGCTGCTTTTCATTTAATAGAGGAAGGCTTTTATGGTTAATTGTATGATTTCCAACTGCATGCCCTTCATCTAACATTCGTTGAATTAATTCCTCCTGCTGTTCTAGATATGGGCCAGTAATAAAGAAAATAGCACTTACCTTATTTTCATAGAGTATATCTAAGATTTTAGCTGTATAACCATTCTCATAACCCTCATCAAATGTGAGATATATTATTTTTTGGCTTGTGTCTGCAATATAGATAGAATTGTATTTGCTGATAAGTTCAGGGGCGCCTGGATCGGCCTTTGGTAGTTCCCCGTTCTTTCCTCTTAATATTCCCCAGCTTTTTAATCCTGCATAGTTATGATTATTTACACCTGAGGCGTGATACGGTGCTTCCATGTCGATATTCTCATTGCCACCTATATCACTGTCTATAATAAATCCGGTGAGCTCTTCAGAATATGTTTTCTGGGCCGATAACTCAGTGATTGTAGGCAATATGAATACGCATACTGTCAAGATTGCTAATAGAGCAAGAACAGTGAAACTAAAATATTTGTAAATCTTCTCCATAATATATCTCCGGAACAAAAAAGAGTCATTGCTATTCAATGACTCTTATCTCCTACCACCATTATATTATAGGTGGACAGGCTAAAATTACTAATACTATAAATTTGATTTAATATCGCTGAATCACCTGACAGGTGTAAGCTTATCAATCTTTATATATTCTTCTCTTATAGCAGGAATAATAACATTTTCATCCTTCATTATGTTTACAATAAACTCATAATAATTAAATTTTTCTAAAACACCTGCCATAAGTCTTAGTGATCTTTCCATATTATCTGGGTCTCCTATGGCCTTTATTGTGTATGGAGGAACAAGCTGATTTCCGTTTATCATAATATAGTCGCCAGCTTTTCTAATCTCACTCATTGACACAAGTCTTTCATCATTAACAGATACTGCTTGCACATCGGATGCCTTTAGCTCATTAATAAGCTCTTCTATATGCCTATCCTCAACTGTTTTGAGACCTCCAGCCTCTATAGTTATCATAAGGCCCGGACCTTTTATAGTCTCTAAACCAGCCTTTATTCGTGCTAGCAATACTGCTTCTTCCAAAGCATTAATATTTTCCTTGACATCAGTCTCGCCGGCTTTGAAGGTATCTACCTCCTTTTGGAGGTCTTGTAATCTAAGTTTGAGATTCTCATTATTAGTTTTTTCTATTAATAATTCATCAAATATCTCATTAATATTTTTCTTCTCATATTGTGCCAATACTTGGTTTTGCTTAACACTGCTGAATTGCCAAGCCATAATAACACCTAAGATAAGGCAAACAACTGCAAGGGATATCGATTTAAATAACTTCATTTTTCTATCACCTCTACTCCCTTGAATTGACTCTCGGTGGAACTATACACACGGTACTTATTAATGGTTATTTCTTCTCTCTTTTCTGTCAGTATTCTTATTTCTTTAATGCGCATAAACGCTACTTGAGGCAATGTTTCAATTGCATCATAGAGGCTATCTGGATCGCCTATAGCCTCTATAACATAAGGCGGGGGGTATCTACTGTCATTCACTGTGATTGTTGGCCCCGCACAAACAGGCTTAGTAGTAAAAACAACCCGCTCCCCATTAATGGATATGGCTTGGGCACCATTTTCCTTTAAGGCATTTAAAATTTCATTAACATTACCATCATGAATAATATATTCGTGTACATCTAACTCCCCTTTCGCAGGGGCATCTTCCATAGTTATTACTATTCCTCTTCCAGAAACAGCAGTTAATCCAGCTCTTAAATATTCATAATCCCTTTTTTCCAATAAATCATTAATCTCTTGGTTGTTTAAGTTACTCCCTAGATTATGCCAAAGTTGTTCTAGCTCAGCCTCTTTATTAGCTAATTGTTCCATCAGACGCTTATTTTCATTTCTTTCATTTTCAAGCTCAATCGCATACTCTTTTGCAGATGTTCCCGCATTTGGGTTTGCCGCAATAGTACTTCTAAATTGTATATTTATAAGAATACCTAGCATTATAAATCCTATAAACATAATAATGCTGTAGCTTTTTTTCATTATATCATGCCTTTCGATACTACTAAATAAACTCCTCAATTCTCAAAATATTAGAAATTGAGGTATCAATATACCTCTCTCCCACCTTCACAACAGGTCTAGACATATTTGAACTATTAATGAAAACTACAACACCTATTTCCCCAGTATTAAGCCTAACTTCCGAGCCAATATAGTAAGTTGTAACATTATTTAAAAATGTATTTAATACTATGGGATCTAGAACCCCAAAACTTCCATGTTGCATTAATTCAAATACCTTAAAGGGAGTATCCTTGCTCTTATATACCCGGTTTGCTGTCATGGCATCAAATATGTCGGCTACTGTGATTACCTTGGAATATAAATTAAGCTTATCACCGGTAAGCCCCAAAGGGTATCCACTTCCATCTTCCTTTTCATGATGCGTGAGAATAGCCTTAGCAATCTCGGGAGAAACACCTCTGGTCTTTTTTGCAAGTGAATAGCCATATTCGGAATGTCTTTTCATTTCCGCGAATTCACTTTCTGTTAACTTCCCAGGCTTATTCAGAATCTCAAGTGGAATCTTAGCCTTTCCAATATCATGAAGTAATCCAGCCTGCGCGAGATTCTTAATATGATTATCCTCAAGCCTTAACCATTTTCCTATAATCATACATAGCATGGATACATTTAGGCTATGGTAATATGTATATTCGTCTATGTCTCTTACCTGGTTTATGCTATCTATTATATTCCGGTTGCTCTCAACTTTCTGAACTACTGATGTTACTATGGTATTAGTTTCTTCTAGATCGATAGTTCCGCCGGCGAATATAGTCTGAAACATTTTTTTAGTCTTACCTAAGTCATATGTATATTCCAGTTTAAATCGTTCAGGAGAATCTACATATGCTCTTCTGTTAATCTCTTGCGGCTGTTCAATAAGTATTGCCACCTCAAGAACACCAACATTTTTAAGCCGTTCTATAGTTAGCTCATCTAGAACAACGTCTTCCCAAATCATAATGTTCCCATTATTGTTGAAAACCACCTCAGCAGTTTTCATACCAGCTTTTACTTCATCAATTGGTATAATCTTTTTTCTTATTGCCATCAAGCATACCCTTTATTCATTATTATTTTTTTATCTCCCAGATGCTCAATCTTCAATCCTAACCCTTGATGCTTATCTTAGTTGCCAGTTTCTTAATCTTCACACATCTTTTTGAAAGCTTCCTCATCTATAATTTTAACCTGTAACTGTAGTGCTTTGTCAAGCTTACTTCCCGCATCCTCCCCTGCCAAAACATAGGAGGTCTTCTTTGATACGCTCCCTGAGACCTTTCCGCCTCTTTCATCTATCAGCGCAGTGGCCTCACTTCTTGTAAAGCTTGGCAAAGTACCCGTAAGAACAAATGTAAGTCCTGAAAAAATATTTGATTTCGCTCTTTGAGAATTAGACTCCATGTTTATACCTAATTCTCTTAAGAGGTTCAATGTGTGTCTTGTCTGCTCTTGTGCCATAAAACTCACAAGACTATCTGCCATCTTTTCTCCAAACTCTTCAACACTTTGAATGTCTTCTCTCGTTGCATTCATAATTACGTCCATCGATTTAAAGTGTTCTGCTGCAAGCTGAGCAGCTCGTTTACCAATATGTCTTATGCCTAAGCCAAACAATAGTCTAGCTAAATCATTTTGTTTAGATTTTTCAATAGAATTTAAAAGGTTCTCTACAGACTTATTACCCATATTTTCTATGGTTATCAATTCATCTCGCCTATTTTTTAAAATATACAGGTCTGGAATCCAATCAACAAATCCTTTTTCAAGCAGCATTTCAATCAGCGCAGGTCCTAGTCCCTCTATATTCATGGCATCTCTGGATGCAAAATGAATTATACTCCTTTGTAACCTTGCAGGACATTCAATTCCTGTACATTTAATGACTGCCTCTTGATCCTCTCTAAGTGCTGGAGCCCCACAAACCGGGCATTTTTGTGGCATTTCAAAAGGCTTTGCATTATCAGGTCTAGATGAAAAATCTACTTCTAAAACCTCCGGGATAATCTCACCGGCTTTTCTGACAAAAACCCAATCTCCTATTCGTATATCTCTTTCTTTTATAAAGTCTTCGTTGTGGAGTGTTGCTCTAGATACTGTTGTCCCTGCTAATACTACAGGTTCTAATACAGCATTGGGGGTCAATGCACCAGTTCTTCCAACCTGGATAATTATATCATTTAGGCGCGTCTTCTTTACCTCAGGAGGGTATTTGTATGCCACTGCCCACCTAGGCGCTCTACTTGTCGAGCCTAGTACCTCTCTTTGGGCGAGACTGTTAACTTTTACTACCGCACCATCTGTATCATATGAGTATTCTGACTTCGTATTTCCCACATTATTGATTTCCTCTATTGCCTCTTCTATGGAATTATAAAGTTTATACTCAGGACTGATTCTAAAGCCTAATTCCTTTAAAAATTCTAATGCCTCACTATGATATGAAAATGATACACCCTGGATACTTTGAACATTAAACACAAAAATGTCTAGCCTTCGAGATGCTGTTATTGATGGTTCAAGCTGCCTTAATGATCCCGCGGCCGCATTACGTGGATTGGCAAATATTTTTTGGCCTAATATTTCCTGCTTCTCATTTAGGGAAGCAAACTCTTTTTTTGGCATAAACACCTCACCTCGCACCTCAAGGTAAGGTATGTAAAGACCCTCCGGGATTGAAAGTCTTAACGGAATAGATCTTATGGTTTTTAAATTGTTTGTTACATCTTCTCCTACCACACCGTCACCCCGGGTTGAGCCTCTTGTAAAAATGCCATCTACATATTCTAGTGAAACAGAAAGCCCATCTATTTTTTTCTCGACGATATACTGTACGGGTTCATTTATTAAACTATTTCGGACACGATTATCAAAGGCGAAAAGCTCTTCTACAGCGAATACATCCTGAAGGCTTTCCATTTTTACCTCGTGTGTAACCTTTGTAAAAGCATCCTCAGCTTGTCCTCCAACCCTTTGAGTAGGCGAGTCCGATGTTACTAGATGCGGATTTTTTTCCTCTAAATCCAAAAGTTCATGGTATAGCTTGTCGTATTCATAATCTTCAACTTCAGGACTATCTTCTACATAATATTTATGGCTATGATAGTTTAATAGCTCACGGAGCTCTTCAATTCTCTTTTGAATATCCATAAAATATCACTCTCCAATTTCTTTGAATACGTACATTTCTCCTTCGTGGTCAAATACCCCTATTTCATCCATTGCAAGCTCTATACCGTCTGCAATACCTATAGCTGTTTTATCACGAAACTCTTCTGATTCCAATCTTTTATGATCATCTTTATTTGTTATATAAGCTGTTTCTATTAACACTGCAGGCATTTTAGTGTTTCTGACTACGGCTAGTGGCCGGCCACCTTCAAGAAATCTAAAATGCATATTATTAGCACTAACAACAGCATCTTTCATAATTTCTGCAAATCGCGTTTGGGTAAAGCCTTCATAAGTCTCGGATTTATTCTCATAATAATATATCTCCATGCCATTAACTCCCGCTGCGCCCTGTCCTTCATAAGCGTTTACATGCACACTGACATAAAGAGAGGCGTTTTGTTCATTTGCAAAACTCCATCTTGCAACTAAGTCGTCATCTGAATTATCTTTTAGGTGGACATCCTCTTCACGTGTCAATACAACATTGATTCCTCTTTGTTGCAGTATGTCTTCCACCCTTTTTGCAATATCGAGTACTATATCCTTTTCATACAATCCCTTAATTTGTGTCGAAGATGTACCCCCGTCTCTGCCACCGTGACCAGGATCAATAACCACCAAAAACGGTTGCATTGTCTTTCCAGCTGGGACAGGATACGGCGTAGGTGTAGGCTCTGGAGTTATTGGGGCTGTTGGAACTTGAGGTGAGGGTGGTGAACCATTACTAGGGTTGTTGAGTTTAAATATGATAATAGTTGCACCTGCTATTAATAAAAGAAGTACTAATAGAACAGCTATGGCTCTATACCAATTCTTTACCCTGTAACGTGATTTGGACTTTCTAAACTTAAGTTCCGGATTATTCATTTGCCCTTCTCTCCTAACTACGCACTTTGCCTAAAATCACCTTATTTTCTAATTAAAGGGGTCGCTTAATGGAATTCTTGACAAGATTATTACTTCATCATGCTCGTTAACTGTACTATTATAATACACTAATTTATATCCTATGGACAGTCAAAAATACAAATACGATAGATGGTGTAAACAATTGAAATAAAGTTGCAAACCTGCCATCACAATGCCACTATAATATGCGTATTACAATATTTACGGGGTATTAAAAACCTGTCTTTTTCTACCTAATAAACCTATCCACATCTTTGGGACCAATATTCTTGTGTAATGCCATGTTTATACCGTTTGCAATTAATTTAGAAAGATATTCGATTATATCATCACTATCTTTGGGAGTAACTATAAGATTTCCTGAATTGGGTTCTAATAGCTCTATTATCATTCTGTATTTTTCATCCCTATCGATCTGTGATAACATATTGTAAAAATCACTTTCTTGACCTGCTTGTTTCATCATACTATCCAAAACTAAATCTAAAACATCACTGGCCATTGTGGCTGCATCCACCACTGTGGGTATTCCTATAGCTACAACAGGAACTCCCAATGCCTCCTTAGTGAGCTCAGCCCTTCTATTTCCTACCCCCGAACCTGGAGCAATACCTGTATTAGCAAGCTGAATCGAAGAATTCACTCTGTTCATACTACGGGAAGCCAGTGCATCGACGGCAATAACTAATGCCGGTTTAACGTTATCCACGATTCCCTTAATTATATGGCCTGTTTCTATTCCTGTTATCCCAAGCACACCTGGCGAGATGGCGCATACAGGACGTTCTGTTGAGTCCACTTCTTTAGGAAGATATTCATAAATATGTCGGGTTACTAGAACGTATTGAGCTACCTTCGGACCCAGGGCATCGGCAGTCACATTCCAATTTCCCAGCCCAACAATAAGGACTGTATCCTTCTTATTTAGATGAATAAGGTTCTCTAACTCTCTAGCCATCATTCTGCTGGATTTCTCATATAAATCTCGGCTCTTTTGAGAAATTGTAGGAATATCCATTGTGATATAGCTTCCAATGGGCTTACCTACCTTTTGCTCTCCTTCTTGCGTATCGACATGAACTCTTGTGATGGCTACATCGTCATCGCCATCCCTTTCAATCCTAATACCCTCACCAAAGCCATCACCCGTTCTAACCTGTGAGCCAGCACCCACAACTCTTGATTCATCAGCCATATCTGTACGTATCGTTCTTTTATACTTCTCCATAACAAAACCTCCCATTTTTTATCAACTCCTATTATTGACAAAAACAAAAGGTTCATTCACCCCAAAATATATAATAATTAAAATAGGTACTTTTTATAG
>CAYMAE010000042.1:5621-19035 GCA_964388375.1 uncultured Ruminiclostridium sp. | reverse complement strand
AGAAACCTCGTTTTGATACTTTTTAGAAGCTCTCAAGTGCATTAGTATCTCGTTTTCTATGCATCTGGCTGCATATGTGGCAAGTCGAATTCCTTTTGTGGGGTCATAGCTAGCAACAGCCTTAATTAATCCTATGGTGCCTATAGAGATTAAATCGTCGGAGTCGGTGCTGGCAATAGTATATTTTCGTGCTACATGCGCCACTAAACGAAGATTGTGTTCTATCAATATATTTCTAGCCTCTTCATCACCTTTTCGACAAGCCTCAACATACTTCTGTTCGTCTTCACTAGATAGTGGCTGGGGGAAAGATTGCGGTCCGCTAACAAAGCCTACAAAATAGTATTTGAATAAAAACATACTAGCAAGCGCATACAAAGAAGAAATGAACATACTATACCTCGTTCTAATGGTCCATAAAACAATATATGCAGATGGAAGAATTATTGCTACTTCTGGAATTAGATAAGTAATTCATATACACGGCTGTTTAAACATGAGAAATGAAAGGTCATAGCGTAATCATTTATATTTTTGCAAGTGCTTGCATTTTTTCTTGCAAAAATATATGCTATACAATGTGAAGAAATTAGTAAATTGAGGTGTTTTATGAGTACTCTTATAGAGACTTTGACCAATAAATATCCAACATTCAGCAAAGGTCAAAAGCTTATAGCTGATTTTATACTTAAACATTATGACAAGGCCGCATTCATGACAGCTGCTAAGCTTGGAGCAACAGTTGATGTTAGTGAATCAACGGTTGTGCGCTTTGCAATAGAAGTGGGCTATGACGGCTATCCAAAACTTCAAAAGGCTTTAAGAGATGTTGTTAAAAGCAAGCTCACCTCTGCCCAGAGATTAGAGGTATCGTCTACTCAGATAGACTCTGATAGCGTTCTAAAAACGGTTCTTCAATCGGATCTAAACAAAATACGTCTGACCCTAGAAGACGCTGATACCGATACATTTAATGCTATAGTCGAAGAAATATTGTCTGCTAAACAAATATATATACTTGGAGTGCGAAGCTCGGCATCACTAGCTAGCTTTCTTGGATTCTATTTTAACCTTATCTTTGAGAATGTGCATCTTGTCAGTACAAATAGCGTAAGTGAGATGTTCGAACAGATTGTAAACGCAACCCAGGGAGATGTTGTTTTGGGAATTAGTTATCCAAGATATTCTAGGAGAACAACACAAGCAATGCAATTTGCTCAAAGCCAGGGAGCAACTGTAATTGCAATTACTGATAACGAAACTTCTCCTCTAGTCGAATGCTCAAAGTATTCACTTTATGCAAGAAGTGATATGTCATCATTTGTAGATTCCTTGGTTGCCCCTTTATCGATGATTAATGCACTAATTGTTGCCATTGGTTTAAAGCGCAAGGATAAAATTCATAATACATTTGAGAGATTAGAAAAAATATGGGATGAGTATCAGGTTTATGAAAAGGGTGAGTATAATAACGGGCTGCCTAAGGATTGAACCATTAGCTTAAATTAGAAATTAAAAAAAGACATTACCACCTACACATTCGACGGAGGATTGGACAACCTATGGCTAAAAAAATAGGGATTATCGGCGCAGGAGCGGCAGGTCTATTTGCTGCATGTAGAGCAGCAGAGTTAGGAAACTCAGTGACAGTATTCGAAAAAAATAAAAGAGCGGGGAAGAAGCTACTTATTACTGGAAAGGGCAGATGTAATATTACAAATAATTGCCCACTTGACGATTTGATGAATAACATTCCTGGAAATGGACGATTTCTTTATTCAGCTTTTAATCAATATAATAATCATGATATTATGAGTTTCTTTAATTCGCATAATGTGCCAGTTAAAACTGAGAGAGGTAATAGAGTTTTTCCTTATTCGGATAGATCCATGGACATAGTTAATGCCCTAATTAATTATGCCCACAGCCAAGACGTTCGTTTTTTATATGATGCTTCGGTAAAGGATATACTCTGTGACGAGAATCGGGTAAAGGGAGTACTACTTAAGAATAATGATTTTTATGATTTTGATTCCGTCATTTTGGCTACAGGTGGAGTATCTTACCCTATGACTGGATCAACTGGTGAAGGTCATAGGATTGCTAAAGATTTAGGTCATAAAATATCTACACTTAAACCGTCATTAATACCATTAGAGATTATTGAAGATTGGGCTGCTCAGCTTCAGGGCCTTACTTTAAAAAATGTTGGACTAACTGTTTTAGATAATAGGGAAAATAAGGTCTATTACGAGCAAGGTGAGATGCTATTTACTCATTTTGGGGTCTCTGGTCCTATAATATTAAGTGCTAGCCGTCATATCATGGATTGTGATTATACTGGTGCTACATTATTAATAGATTTAAAGCCTGCCCTTGATGAAGAAACCTTGGACAATCGTATTCAAAGGGATTGGACAAAGTATCAAAGAAAACAATTCGCTAATTCCCTCAATGACCTTTTACCGAAGAGTCTTATTCCTGTAATTATTCAGCTTTCTGAAATTCCACCTGAAAAGCCGGTAAATCAAATCACAAAGGCCGAAAGAAGAAGTCTTATTAAACTATTAAAAGAATTAAAGATGACAGTCTCCAAGTCAAGGCCCATAGATGAAGCTATTGTTACCGCTGGAGGTGTATTAACAAAAGAGATAAACCCTTCAACTATGGAATCTAAGCGAATAGAAGGCTTATATTTTGCTGGTGAGATAATTGATGTGGATGCTTATACTGGAGGCTTTAATCTAACGATCGCCTTTTCTACAGGCTATGTTGCAGGAACTCATGCATGCGAGTAGATGATAGAAATAAGACATCAATATCTTAGCTTACGCTTATTATCGTAAATGTATCAAATACATAGTTAGGGGAAAACTCCATATTATCAACATCTAGGAGATTGATTATGGAGGCTCTATTAAAGATATTGTCAATGTTTATGATAATAATACTTATATCTGTTCAGCTTTTCCTTACTTCACCCTATCGTGCAAATCTAACCGATGATTCGTTAAACGGTAGAATCCTTGAACTACGGGAATCTGCTATAGTTCGAGGTAATATAGTATTAGATGCCATTGGCGATTATACGCCTAATGAGGTATTAGTCTTGTTAAATGGTAAACCGTATAAGCTTGTTACAGTGTTTCCTGTCGGTTTAGATATATGTGAGGGCGATGTTGTGGAGGTTCAATTGAGAAAAGGTGAAGCACCTTTTTATGTGTATTTAGCATCACAAAAAGGGGACATAAAAACCGATTTGAAAAATAGCACTGTCTTAATAGAACCAGGGATCAACCATATTTGTGCTGTTAGAAGCAAGGGGTGAGAGGATAGACGTGAGATGAGATGTTGAAAATTTCACTGTTATTCTTGTTATAAAGCTTCTTTTGAAATATAATCATTAGTAATCGATCACAAACAAATCAAAATAGAAATATTCTTAATATAAGGGGGCGCTGTCGTGGAATATGGCGATGGAAATTACGGTAGCAAGGATGTTGTTAAGGCAGCTATAATGATGGCATTAACTGGCGATAGAGATGAAGAGCGGAACTTGAAAAGTCAACTAGCCGCGAAGGGCATTAAAACTGCTGCAGTAGATTATGGTGGTGAATTTATCAACTCTGTTATGAAAATTATTGAAAGAGCTGTTGTTGCAGCTAAGCGCGAACGGGTTATTGAAGAAAATCATAGCCAAGAAGGCGCGGTAGCGGGAGCGGCACGTGAAGCACTTAATCAAGTCATGTCAAAGGCGCTTGGTTTAAATGTAGGTGGCAAAATAGCAGTTGCACATTACGATGATCATATAAGTGTAGCCATTTTCTTTGGTATAGGGCTGTTACATCTAAATGAAATAGCCATTGGAACAGGGCATAGAGTTATTTAATGCCAGACAATCCTTACAGTAAGAAAAATAGTTGAAAAAGATTTATAGTGTGAAACAAACATTTAATATGGACAGAGTAGTTTAATTGGAGGCTTTATGAAACCTATTCAAATTGCTATAGATGGACCCTCAGGTGCGGGGAAGAGTACCATGGCGAAGTTGTTATCAGAAAAATTAGGAATTATGTATCTTGATACAGGTGCAATGTATAGAGCGTTAGCATTAAAAACTATACGTCTTGGAATGGATACTACCGATAGTAAAAAAGTATTGCCTCTGCTATCTGATTTAGATATAAAGATAAGCTATGAAGATGGATTACAGAAGGTTATTCTTCATGGTGAGGATGTATCTAATAAAATTAGAACCGACGCGATTTCAATGGGCGCATCAAATGTATCCGCCATTGCTGAGGTGAGAAAAAACCTAGTAAGCCTGCAACAGCATATAGCAGGTAATAATTCTGTTGTTATGGATGGACGAGATATTGGTATCGATGTACTTCCGGATGCACAGGTAAAGATTTTTTTGACTGCAAGTGTTACTCAGCGAGCCATAAGAAGATATAATGAGCAAAAAGAAAAAGGACTTCTTGAGAAAAGTCTTGCAGAAATTGAAAAAGAGATTGAAATAAGAGATTATAATGACAGTAATAGAGAGGCATCCCCATTGAGAAAAGCGGACGATGCGATAATATTGGACACAAGTGCTCTTTCAATAGACGAGTCGGTTGAAAAAATACTCCAGATTTTAAGAGCTAAGGGGTTGGCCCATGATTTATAAGTTATTAAGAGTATTAGTTTACGTATTCTATATTATTATTAGAAGAGTAAAAGCTGTAGGTATAAAGAATATCCCAGACAAAGGTCCTGTTTTGCTTTTTGCCAATCACCCCACCATAACAGATATGGTTTTAATTTCAGCCTTTGTAAAGCGAAAAGTGCATTACATGGGAAAGGCAGAGCTTTTTGAAAACCCTATACTTGCGTTCTTCTTTAGGAGCCTAGGCGTTTTCCCGGTAAGTAGAGGAAAGGGAGATGTTGGTGCTGTAAAGACAGTTTATAGACTTCTTAATGAGAACAGAATAGTGGGGGTTTTTCCTGAGGGAACTAGAACCCCTAAGAAAAATCCTAATTTGAATAAGGGTGGAGCGGCAATGATGGCTTTACGGTCAGGCGCGCCTATTCTTCCTGTAGCAGTTGAGTGGAATGAATCTTTCTTCTCCAGACCCAAAATTGTGTTTGGAGAGCCCTATATAATGCTTCCCGAAGAGGAAGGTGTACGCATACCCAAAAAAGAGTTGGTTATTTTAACCCGGGGTATTATGGATAATATATATGGATTAATTAATATGTGAGGCTTAAATGGAGATTATTAGAGCGAAAAATTCAGGTTTTTGTTTTGGTGTTGATAAGGCTGTTAAGATGGCCTTTGATACTAATTTCCAGGGTAAAGTATATACTTTGGGTCAATTAATACATAATAAGAAGGTTGTAGAGGATCTTGAAAAAAAAGGAATCAAGGTTCTTGAGAATATGGAGCAACTTGAAGAAGGCGACAGCGTTATTATCAGGGCTCATGGTATTGGTAAAAACGTATATGATAAGCTAATAAGCTATAATGTAAAAATCATGGATGCAACATGTCCATATGTAAAGCGAATTCATGAGATAGTAAAAAGAGAGCATGATAAAGGACATAAAATTGTAATAGTAGGTGATAAACATCATCCTGAGGTTATTGGAATAAATGGTTGGTGCGAGGGAAAAGCTTTAATAACATCGAATGAACAAGAGGTAAATCAGTTGGCTTATTCTGATGTAGAAGCTGTCGTAATATCCCAGACAACCTTTCGAAGGTCTAAATTTGAAGATATTTGTGAACTTCTAAGAAAAAAGTTTGCATTCGTTATAAAATTTGATACAATATGTAATGCGACAGTTAAACGACAGACAGAGGCAGAATATCTGTCTGAGAAAGTCGAAGCTATGATCGTTATTGGAGGAAAGAGCAGTTCTAATACGCAAAAGCTTTATGAGATATGCAAAAAGAACTGTCCTGAGACTCATCTGATAGAAAATGCTGATGAGTTACCTCTTCTCGATAAAAATGTAAGAACAGTGGGAATTACCGCAGGTGCATCGACGCCTGAAAAGGTAATCAAGGAGGTTGTTTTTCACATGGAAGACATGATGAATGGGCACGAGCAAGAAAGTGAAATAGATTTTGGCGAAGCGGTGGAGATGACTTTAACAAAGCCCAGGACAAATGAAATTATTAAAGGAAAGATTATCGGATACAATAACAACGACGTATTCGTTGATTTGGGATATAAGGCTGATGGACTTATTCCCATGGAAGAGTTCCTTGAAGACCCAGAATTTGATCCGGAAAAAGATTTAGAGCCCGGAAAAGAGATAGAGGCACTCATTGTAAAGATTAATGATGGAGAAGGCAATGTTTCATTGTCTAAGAAAAAAGTCGACGCTATCCGTGGTTTTGAATTAGTTGAAGAGGCCTTCAACGACAAAACTCCTATTGAAGTAATTATTAAGGAAATTGTCAAGGGCGGAGCTGTTGCTGATTATAAGGGAGTTCGAGTATTTATTCCTGCTTCCCAGATTAGTGATAGATATGTTAAAGACTTAACTCCATATCAAGGTAAGAAGGTTAGACTAGTTATAACCGAAATGGCCAATAGAAGGCGTGTTGTTGGTTCTTGCCGAGCACTTATAGAAGCTGAGAAGAAGCAAAAATCTGAAGTGTTTTGGAGTGGAGTTGAGATTGGTAAGGAATACATCGGTACTGTTAAGAGTCTTACTAAGTTTGGCGCCTTTGTAGACCTTGGCGGTGTTGATGGACTAGTTCACATATCTGAATTATCATGGAAGAGAATCGAACATCCATCTGAGCTTCTTTCTGTTGGTGATGAAGTTACGGTAAAGGTTCTTAACTTTGATACCGAAAAGAACAAGGTTTCATTAGGTTATAGGAAGATGGAAGACAACCCTTGGTATAATATTGAAAACAAATATACCGCCGGTGATGTTATATTCGGTACAATCCTTCGTATGGTTCCGTTTGGAGCATTTGTTGAGCTTGAAGAAGGTGTGGAAGGTCTTGTGCATATTTCACAGATTTCCAACTATCGTCTTGGAAGACCAGAAGAGGTTCTTGAAGTTGGTCAAAAGGTTGAAATGAAGATTATGGATATCAACGTTGATCTTAAAAAGATTAGCTTATCCATAAAAGAAGTAAACCCCATAGATCCAGAGATAGTAGATGAGCCGGTTGAAGAAGTTAAGGTTAAATCTAATTATCAAAGGACACCCACAAAGCATAGTGAGGTAATGTCAAACACAATCGGTGAAATCTTAAGCGATAAACTACAAGAACAAGAACAAAAAGAAGAAGTTCCAGTAAAAGCTGAAGAAGCAGCAGAAGTAGCTGTTGAAGCTGTAGAAGCTGTAGAAGAAGCAGTAGACGCAACAGTAGAAGCTGTAGAAGAAGCAGAAAAAGAAGACTAAAATATAAGCTATTATTTGTATTATATAGCAAGACCGGTCTACCCGGTCTTGCTGTTATATATACGACAAATAATCACGAGCAAATCAGACACATTCTAAGCAAATATAATTTTATATGCGGAGGAAATCAAGATGGAAATGTTTCAAGATTATGAGCTTTTTAAAAGAAAGTTTTATGAACACTCCAATATTGACCTGAATCTGTATAAAGAAAAACAGATGAAAAGGCGCATCACTTCTTTAGTTGAGAGGTATGGTCACAAATCATACATTTCTTTTTTAACCAGAATAAAAGGAGACCCAGAGTTGTATGGTATATTTATTAATTATCTTACAATTAATGTCTCTGAATTCTACAGAAACCCCAACCAATGGGCTTTATTTGAAGATGATGTGCTAAATGATATATATAAAGGCAAAAACAAGGCTGATGTAAGAATTTGGAGTTCAGCATGTTCGACCGGCGATGAGCCATATACGGTAGTAATGATTCTTAATAAATATATTCCTTTGAACAAAATAAAAGTAATAGCTACTGACATAGACCAAGGGGCTATTAGTAAGGCTAAATCGGGTTTATACACCTCTAGAAGCTTAAAAGAACTACCCAATGAATTTTTGAAAAAACATTTTACGCCAATTGGAAACGATACATATGAAATTTCAGAGGATGTAAGAAATTGTGTGGAATTCAACCAATTGAATCTTTTAGAGGACCCCTACCCACAGCAAATGGACATTATTATCTGCAGAAATGTTCTGATTTATTTTACAGAGGAAGCAAAAAATAATATAATAAAGAAATTCAGTGAATCATTAAATCCTAATGGTATAATATTTATTGGTAGCACAGAACAAATAATGAGCTATAACAAGTTTAACCTAAAACCAATAGACACGTTCTTCTATCAAAAGATTGACTAGTAATACACAGTAGATATTTATACTCATATACTAAATACACCTTATATAGCCGATGGTGGAGGGTAAGATATGATAGGGATTGAAGAAATGCCAAGAGAAGAGCTTCTTGAAGTAATTAGAATGAAAGACGAACTTTTAAAGGAGCTTAGGGAAGAACTTGATGCTTATCAGGTACTTGTAGATGAGCTTCAGGCAAAGCTTAAGAAATAATTGATGACAGATGTATTGTTATACATAAGAAGTGGAGAATAGATTTGTTTGCATATTTGAATGGTGTTTTAGCTAAAAAAACATTAGGTAGCATAGTTTTGGATGTCAATGGAGTGGGGTATATGGTTTTTACTTCTGACTCCACAATTTCAATGGCCCCTGAAATTGGTTCGCCATTAAAGCTCTACACCTATTTCTATGTCAGGGAGGACAATCAAGCTCTTTATGGATTTTTGACCGAAGAGGAGCTTAAGATGTTCGAAAGGCTTTTGACCGTGTCAGGGGTTGGCCCTAAAGCGGCATTATCATTGGTTTCCAATGTATCGCCCTCTCAATTTGCCCTGTCGGTTTTAACAGACGATATAGATACATTTACAAAAGCTCCAGGAATCGGCAAGAAAACGGCTCAAAGAATTATTCTTGATTTGAAAGATAAACTAAAAAAGGAAAGTAAAGACCTACCTGATTACGCTAATTTATCTGTAGCCACATCTGCTGTGGGAAATAAAATGAATGAGGCTATAAGTGCATTAATTATGTTAGGCTACACATCATTAGAGGCTAATAAAGCAATCACTTCGATATATGATGAGAGTAAATCCATTGAACAAATTATAAAGGATGCACTTAAGCATCAAGCACCAATGTAATAGAGAGGTGGTACCTTGGAAGAAGAAAGAATTATAAATAGTGAGTTTAGACGTGACGATTTTGATGAGTTTAGCTTAAGGCCACGTACCATCGTCGACTATATTGGTCAGACTAAAGTAAAAGAAAACCTTCTAGTGTTTATTCAAGCAGCAAAGGAAAGGGAAGAAGCCCTTGACCATGTGCTTCTTTATGGCCCTCCAGGGCTTGGGAAAACCACGCTTGCAGGAGTAATTGCAAGTGAGCTTGGTGTAAACATTAAAATTACTTCTGGTCCAGCAATAGAAAAAGCAGGTGATTTAGCCGCTATTCTAACAAATTTGGGCCAATCTGATGTTCTTTTCATAGATGAAATACATAGACTAAACCGTAACGTAGAGGAGATATTGTATCCTGCTATGGAGGATTATGCTCTGGATATTATCATCGGCAAAGGTCCAAGCGCCCGATCCATTCGCCTTGATTTACCAAGATTTACATTGATAGGAGCCACTACTAGGGCAGGACTTATGACTGCTCCTTTAAGGGATAGGTTTGGCATTATTAATCGTTTGGAAATGTATACTAATGACGAACTGGACATCATTGTCAAACGCTCTGCTAATATTTTAGGTATAGAAATTGATGACCAAGGTGCGGTAGAAATTGCTAAGCGCTCTAGAGGAACTCCGAGAATAGCCAACCGTCTACTTAAGAGAATACGCGACTTTGCTCAAATTAAATCAGATGGCAGAATATCTCTTGAGGTTGCTCGTTATGGGCTAAAAGCTCTCGAAATTGATGAACTTGGCCTAGATAATACCGATAGAGTGGTATTAGATACTATAATAAACAAGTTTGACGGTGGTCCGGTAGGGCTTGATACTCTTGCTGCCTCCACCGGCGAAGAATCAAATACCATTGAGGATGTGTATGAGCCATATTTACTTCAATTAGGTTTTATTCAAAAAACACCAAGAGGTAGAAAAGCCACACGATTAGCTTATGAGCATATGGGTGTTAATTATATCGAAAATAATTCAAGTTATGAAAGTGAACAGATTAATTTTGAATAATAACGAGTAAGGGAGGAAGAAATCACTTGCATTTAGTTCACAGTGATAATGCACTATTAGTGGTTTCGTACAATAGCTATGTCATATAAGGTTGGTTTTATCGGTGTTGGGAATATGGGAAGTGCCCTTTTGAGGCGCATTGTAAAAGGCGATATAAATCATGAATTTGACCTTTCTGCTTTTGATACTAATACATCTTTACTTAAAAATATATCCAACGAACTTAATATTAACGAGGAAATTAGCGCAAAGAATCTGGTAAAAAACTGCGATATTATTATTCTAGCAATAAAGCCACAATATTGTGAAACCGTGCTAAAAGATATTAAGTCAGAACTTAGTCCTGATAAGATACTTGTATCAATCATTGTGGGGATTTCTACATATAGCTTTAAGACCATTCTAGGCAATAAAGCTCGAGTTGTAAGAACTATGCCTAATACCCCTGCACTAGTAGGTGAGGGTATGACATTGGTAAGCTGGGATGATACTATTAATAATGCTGAGAAAAATGCGATAATTCAACTTCTTTCCTATTCAGGAAAGGTTGAGGCACTGGAAGAAGCCTTAATGAGCGAGGTAACAGCGTTGACAAGTAGCAGCCCTGCATATGTATTTATGATAATTGAAGCTATGGCTGATGGAGCTGTTAAATGGGGTATAAATAGAAATCAGGCATATAGATTGGCAGCTCAGGCCGTTTTAGGCTCTGCAAAAATGGTATTGGACACAGGGAAGCACCCCGGAGAACTAAAGGACATGGTCTGCTCACCTGGGGGCACTACTATTGAGGCAGTGGCTACGCTTGAAAGAGAAGGCCTAAGAAATGCCATAATATCTGCCATGGACGAGTGTACAAAGAAAGCTAGGGAAATTGGCAAGAAGAGTAAATCATAGAGTCTAAGTTATGAAAATACGAAGTGAGGTATATATGCAATTTTACGAAAAAACCCTGAGCACTGAAACAGTATATAAAGGTACCGTAATACAGGTAGAGCGCCTCACAGTAGAGCTTCCAAACGGTAATAAGGCATCACGCGATGTTGTCAGAAACCATGGGGCGTCTGTAGTGGTACCCATTATTAATGATGAGATAGTATTAGTTCAACAATTCAGGAAAGCAGCAGATAGAGAGTTTTTAGAACTTCCTGCAGGAAAGCTTGAGCCAAATGAGGATCCCGTTGTTTGTGCAAATAGAGAGCTAAAAGAGGAAACGGGTTATTCGGCTGCTAAGCTTGAAGAAATATTGACGCTTTACCCAGCCCCAGCCTTTGCTGATGAAGCGTTGCATATTTATTTAGCCACAGACCTTATAAAAGGCGAAGCAACACCTGATGTGGACGAGTTTATATCAGCAAAAGCCTACAAGATTTCTGATGTGCTAGACATGATAGATAACGGCCAGATTAACGACAGTAAAACAGTTGCAGGAGTTCTCTATGCGGCAAGAAAACTTGGTATAAAATAGCCTTATCAAGCAACTAAAATACTAAACGAATAGAAATAATGATAGAGAATGCTTTTTACTGATGAGAACTGAGTGTTGGAAGATCGAAGAATAATGGTTGATATAAAAACAAATCTAGGGAGAAGCAGATGGCGTCATCTTTTAAAACAATTGGAATAATCGGATTAGGTTTAATAGGAGGATCCATTGCTCGTGCATTAAATCGAGCAGATGAAAGATATATAATCAAAGCATGGGACAAGGATGAAAGCAATATCAAAAGTGCTCTTTCACAGAAAGTCATCCACGAGCATGCTTATAACCTTAGACATGATTTTTCCACTTGCGATATTGTTATCTTATGTGTTCCAGTGTTTGCAATGAAGGATATTCTAAATGAGCTAAAAGACAACCTTAAAGAGGAATGTGTTCTAACTGATGTTGGTAGCACAAAATCGGATGTAACATCTTTAATAAAGCAAATGAATATCAAAAATTCCTTTATTGGAGGACATCCCCTAGCTGGTTCTGAAAAATCAGGATTTGCAGCATCTAGAGCTAATCTTTTTGAAAATGCTTATTATTGTTTGACTCCCGATAATGATACAAATAAATCAGCGCTAAATATTATACGAGAGCTTATCACAACAATAGGAGCCATCCCTATTGAAATGTCCCCTGATGAACATGATCGGGTAACTGCTGCTATTAGCCATGTTCCTCATATTATAGCGGCATTACTTGTAAATATGGTAGATAAGCTTGATGGCCCAGAGAATATAATGAAGACTATTGCAGCAGGTGGATTTAAAGATCTTACCCGTATAGCATCCTCATCTCCTGAACTATGGACAGGTATTTGCTTATCAAACCATGATATGATTATAGATGCATTAAAATGTTTTAGGCACATTTTAAATAGGGTTGAAAAAGACTTATCGACCGGTCATAGTGATAATATGGAAGCATTCTTTAAATCAGCTAGAAACGTTAGGGATAACTTGTCTGATGGTAAGAGCATGTATCAAAAAACTTTTGACATTGTGGTGGATGTAGAGGATAAGCCAGGTATTATTGCAGTAATTGCTACAGCCCTTGCTAAGAAGAATATTAATATTAAGAACATTGGAATTATTAATAGCCGTGAATTAGACGAGGGAGCCCTTGAAATTCGCTTTGAAGATGAAGAATCTAGACAAAATGGTCTTGCTACGCTCAAATTAATGGGATATTCTGCAAAGCCACGGGGCTAAATATATAAGATGCATTCGTGCAGGAAGATAAATGACATCAAGATATTATTCATAAAAGAAAAATAATAAAAAAGTGGTACAAAGTATAATTAGTCCATCCTTCTCATAAATTTTAGTGAGGTGAGGACTATGATTTTTATCAGCATAAAAAGAAAAACCTTAGGATTAATTGTCTCATTTGTTATTCTAATATTGGTTACTGCAACCGTTTTTGCAACAGTACAGGTGTTTAATAACCAAAATAAATATGAATCAGTATTGGCAATGACAGAGATGTTTGAAGATACTAATTTTATCAAATATATATCTGGTGTTGAGACAGCACAAAAAAAGCCGGGCGAAAAACAATTTGTAGAAGTATTTGATATTAAAGAAGGTAAGGTCATTATTTCAGAATTATCAAACATAGAGATACAAAATGAAGTTTGCAATTATTTGAAAACTATAAAGAGCCTATATAC
>CAYMAE010000042.1:0-5521 GCA_964388375.1 uncultured Ruminiclostridium sp. | reverse complement strand
TAGAGATACAAAATGAAGTTTGCAATTATTTGAAAACTATAAAGAGCCTATATACAAAGGTTATGCCATTTCCAGAGAAGGGTTATGTAATACGTATTCCTTTTGAAAAACCAATCAAAGTCGACCAAAAGTTACTCAATAAATCGGGTATAAAGGCTGTGGACTCTGTTTTTATCATAGTAAGTGATAAAGAAGCGCCCATCATGCTCATTCTAGACGGGCAGGAAAAACCATACTTTTATACATTTAATGCAAGCATACAACCCTTGCTTGACTATGTAAAGCTTAATCCAGAAGACAAGAAAGCTGATGTTGGATTCTGAAATAGAATTTAATACGTGCAAGTACACTTGATGGATTGCAGCCGTATTGTGTGCCAATAGTTGCAGAATTGATTTTAGTTTTTGCAAGTAAACTACTTGTGAATCTAGCTATAAAAAAGATTAAAATGTATTGACAACCATTCAAAAAGATGATATTTTTAAATTGTTAGCTTAGGCTAACAATTTTATTTTATGCGTAACTATTATTAGTAATATAAAGTTGTAGGGAAGAGCTTATGAATTATAATAAATCAATAGAAATGTATCTAGAAACTATATATATCCTTGAAGATACTCATGGTCATGCCCATGTAGTTGATATTGCTGATCATTTAGGGATAACAAAACCCAGCGTAACTAAGGCTATGGATAGATTGAAAGAGGAAGGTCTTATTGACAAGGAAAGTTATGGACATATTACATTAACAGAAAAAGGCGAAACTGTTGCAAAAAAAGTCTACTATAAGCACTGTATTATTACTGACTTTTTGCAAAGGACTTTGGGACTTACTCCTAATGAAGCATCTAAAAACGCATGTAGGATGGAACACGTTATTACCGATGACATGTTAGAAGCAATAGAGGCTTATGTAGGAAAGTCCAGTAAATAACTGCTTTATATAGCTTAATAGTCGGAGAAAGAAATATTTTTTTGTCCTTATGTTAGCCAAGGCTAACATAATATACAAATTACATCTTACTCTTAACAGTTTAATAGCTACGGGTGAGAAAGGATAATATGATGACTTTAAAAGACGCACAAAATGGAGAAAAGTACATAGTTGAAAAATCAATGCTTAAACAACCAGCGAAGCAAAGGCTAGAAGCAATGGGGTTGATAGAAGGAACCAGGGTTCGTAAAATTAATCAAGCTCTAGATGGCTCTATTATTTTTATGGTAAGAGGCACAAGACTTGCTATAGGCAAGGAATTAGCGGAGTTTGTTATAGTTAACAAAGGAATTGGGGCATAAATGCCAAGAAAAGAGGGGACTAAAGTGGGATCAAATAATAAAAACAATGCAAATCAGCATGGCGTTATGAACAATAAAACGCACGAAGCAGAAGAACTAAATATTGGATTTGTTGGAAATCCTAATAGTGGCAAGACGACTCTTTTCAATGCATACACCGGTGCGCGATTAAAAGTTGCAAACTGGCCAGGCGTAACGGTAGAGAAAAAAGAAGGTGCGTTTAAATATCATAATCATGTATATAAATTGGTGGATCTACCTGGTATTTATAGCTTGACCTCATATTCTATAGAAGAAAAGGTAAGCCGGCAATATATATTAAGTGATGATGTAGACATAATTGTTGACGTTGCCGATGCCTCTAATCTTGAAAGAAATTTATACTTGGCATTGCAGCTCATTGAAATTGGTAAACCTGTAGTTTTGGCACTTAACATGATGGATATTATTGAAGAAAGAGGAATGGAGATTGATTTACATCGCCTTCCTGAAATGCTTGGAATTCCGGTTATTCCGGTTTCAGCTAGAAAGAAAATAGGATTAGATATTCTCATGCACGCAGTATCGCACCATAAAGAGGTCGAACCAAAAAATAAACATGTGGTTATTTATAATAATTTAATTGAAGATAAAATAAATAAGATAACACAAAGACTTATAAGGCACGACCCAGACATACATAACCCACGTTTTTATGCTATCAAATTATTAGAGAGAGATTCTGAAGTAATGCAAAACTGTCCTGTCGATGTTTCAGATATTGTAGATAAAAATTACGAGACAGAGATAATAAATCAAAAATATGATTTTATTGAGGAAGTAATAGAAGAAATTCTTGTAAATAAGCAAGAAAAGTCAAAGCTAACAGATAAAATTGATAGTGTGCTTACTCATAGAATTTTGGGAATTCCTCTATTTTTGGGGATTATGGGACTTGTGTTTCTATTAACGTTTACTCTTGGTGATGGAATAAAAGGAATATTCGAAGGTTGGCTTGAAAGTTTTAGTGGATGGGCACAAAATAGTCTGTCATCACTAAATGCAGGACTAATCCTGACATCCTTAATTATAGATGGAATTATAGCCGGAGTTGGTACGATTTTAACCTTCTTACCCAACATTGCGATTTTGTTTTTAGCACTAGCTTTTTTAGAAGACAGTGGATACATGGCAAGAGTAACTTATGTTATGAATGGTGCTATGAACAAAATTGGTCTATCGGGAAGAGCTTTTATTCCCATGCTCCTTGGATTTGGTTGTACCGTTCCTGCAATTATGGCAACTCGAACGTTAGAGAATGAAAAAGATAGAAGAAAAACTATACTTATTACTCCTTTTATGTCATGCAGTGCAAAAATACCTATTTATGTTTTGTTGTCTAGTCTCTTTTTCGGTAGTTATGCATCCTTAGCAGCTTTATCAATGTATGTTATTGGTTTAGTAGCAGGGCTTTTAACCGCATTTGTGGCAACCAAGATTGAAAATAAGGCCGAGAAATCAAAATCACTAGATAGAAAACCAGAGGTTAATCAGTTGCTAATTGAACTTCCTGAATATAAAACACCCAACGCATATAGCATCTTCATCTACGTATGGGAAAATGTAAAGGCGTATTTGTCTAAAGCGGGGAATACAATATTCCTAGCCTCAGTAATATTATGGTTTGTTTTAAGGTTTGGTACAACAGGCTACGTGGAAGATATGTCCCTAAGTTTCGGTGCTGCTATTGGACGTTTCTTAGTTCCAATACTTAAACCTGCAGGACTCGGATTTTGGCAGATAGGTGTTTCATTAATAGCAGGCTTAGCAGCTAAGGAAGTAGTAGTATCAAGTATGGGAATCCTGTTTGGAATCGTAAACATTGAATCTGCATTAGGCCTTAGCACAATGCATCAAACACTAGGAGCTATAGGATTTGGCGCATTAAATGCATACTCAATGATGATTTTCGTACTATTTTATACACCATGTGTTGCAGCACTTGCAGTAATCGCAAAAGAACTAAAATCAGTAAAATGGACAACAATTGTATTTTTGTTTCAGTTAGTCTTTGCTTGGACAGCATCATTTTTGGTTTACCAGATAGCAAGTTTGTTTATTTAATCAAAGTAGGCGGATCGTGTTAAAAAAGCCATTCCCAAAACAGAAAGGATAAAAATATGGCAGGAATTATAATAGGATTGATAATCGCAGCATATACAGGATATTTAATATATAGACAATTGAAGAATGTAAAAGCAGGATACTATTGCGGAAATTGTTCCGGTTGTCCCTCATCTAAAAGTTGTGGACAATATAAAGAGAGATAAATTAATAATTAATCAGAGAAAATCGCAAGATGCTATATAATTAATACAAAAAAAAGGAACCAACTTGGATGAAATTATTACATAGTTTCAAATTATTAAAATTTAATTAAACAATCTTACAATTTATCTATAATTATGGCAATATAGTTGGAAGTATAAGTAATGGTAAAAAGAACATAAAATAATTCATTAATGGTGATATGATGAAATTACTCTTAGCTTCCGGTATTTGCCACGAGATTGTAGCATCTTACATAAATAGAATAGAAGTAATAAATGATCAAGCTTTGAACCTCAATGGTTTATTTGATTTCATCACAAAAAAGCATTATCAAATAGAAGGCATACTACTAACAGATGATGCTTTTTCAAATTGCGTTGAGGACGATAAAAAACAGCTTCTTGCTGTATTAGAGTTGCTTGAAAGTAACCCATCATTTGAAATAATGGTTTTAACAAACAATTTTTTAAGATTTAATGGACTAAAAGATTTGTGTGTAGGACATAGTCATATAAGTTTTAAATTGTATGATTGGCTTCGCCCTTCTGCTAAAATAGTAAACAACGCATGTGACACATTAGTATCAAAATATAAATCTAATAAGGGAATAAAGAGCAGTATTGAAAAGGATGAGCCAAAAAAGAAAAAAATATTTTGGAACATTCTTAAAAATAAAGAAAAAATCAATAATCCGGAACCAACCGACCAATTAGCCAGAGAATTTGAGAATATTGGGAGGGTAATTAGCAGAGTGATCGCAATGACGGGTCACAGAGGTTCTGGAGTTTCAAGTACGGCCTTTAATATGGCTTATGAAGCAAGTCAACGTGGCATAAACACAATTGTGGTAGATCTTGATATAGAATATCGCAGTGCCAATATGTATTTTAATAAATTCAATGAAATGACACAAAAAGATGAGGCTATAGATGCATCTCTAATAAGATCTTTAGCAAAGCCTTATGATTTCAAGACCACGGCGGTTAATATTAATCCTAACCTTGGTTAACTTCGTTAGGCTATGATTTTTCGGATCAAAAGCTAATAGATCAATTTTTTAATAGTTCAAAGCTTAATGAAAAAAGTGAGTTAAAAAGATTTATAGAAGAAGAATGGAAACCAGAGGAACCGGTTATTGATCAAAAGAAATATAAAAATGGATATGTGCCCAAAACGGCTTTTGTAAAAGTATATGGCGATCAATACCTTCTTAAAGAAGATGCCGTAGCGTGGGCAATGCTTGTAAATGGTGCAATTAACTATAATATAACTGAAACAGATAAAACTAAAAAATTTGATGTGAATACGCTAAAAATTACTATGGGATACAGGGATTATGCAACACAAGTCTATGTTGAGTTGAAGGAACAGTTAGGAAGGGGGAATCAGGCAGCAAATCCTATCTGGACAAATCCCGCGGCTGCTAATAGGTGGATTTCGGAGCATAAAAAGGATTGGCAAACAGAATATATGTCTGTTATTGGAGAAGGACAGCCTTTGCATGGGGTAGGTAATAGTAAGCATGGATGGGGACTGGCTATTGATTTTAACACACAGGATCCCGGAAGCGAATTCTATAGAATTTTGGATAAAGATCAGGAGTATAAAGGCTATGTATATAAAAAAGGACAAAGAGTAGGATGTGAGCAGACAGAAGGGCCTAAAATAGATAGTTTGACTGCATATAATGAGTTTGCCGGAACCCCAACGAACTATGGTAAAGGTGCGGCTCAAACGCCGCAGGTTATGTGGTTGGAGAAAAATGCGAAAGATTTTGGATTCAAACCATATAAAAAAGAAGAAAGTATAGAAAAATACCCTTTAAATTACCGTGAAACGTGGCATTGGAATTATGATCCAAGTGAGGTGTGATATGAGACGATTAGTGATTTATATTTTGTTAATAACTTTGATG
>CAYMAE010000041.1:0-20665 GCA_964388375.1 uncultured Ruminiclostridium sp. | reverse complement strand
AAATGCTCACCATAAGCAAAATCATACTTTTGGGCATACTCAAACACCGACCAGATAGACGATGGCAGAAACCCAATCTTAACCGCCTCATTAGGATGCTTCTCATGATACAGTTGTGCATAATTCGCAATACCCGGCATGGCGTCCTTCATATACAGCTGCCCCCAATAACAGTGGCGCAAGTAATAGGCCTCCCAGCACTCTAATTTATCGGATTCATTATAATCATGTAAAGCCTTATATGTATCCAGATAGGCAAAGCTTTCTTCCCAGCCTTCACCTTCGGTAGAAAATACTGGTGGATCCTCAAGCACCACACCCGCAATATTTTCACCACCATATGCCGCAATATATGCTGCGGTAAGAGCTCCATTCGAATGTCCTGACACCACTGTCGGCTCACCGATAACATTATCAATAAACCAGATGAGGTCATCGCCGTTCACATCAATATAATACAGGCTTTCATTATGAGATGATTCACCATGTCCGTAAACATCTACAGCATAAACATGCCAGTTCTTGCTAAGTTCAGGTATAACTAGTGCATAGTCCTCCCACATACCCATCTGCCCGTGAATAAGCAGGAGTGCGGGCTTGTCATTTTTCACTTCGCCGTAGTTTATTATATTTCCAGAAGGAAGCGTAGCTTGTTTTTCCTCGGCACCAACCTTAGTTAATGCTTTCTCATACTTATCGTACCAGTGTATATTCCGATACCAATAGATACCAAATACCGACACAACCAAAACCACCAATACTAAAAGAATGATTCCGATTATTTTCAAAGCTTTTTTCATAGATATCCTTCCTTTTTTGATTTCTATGAATATTATAATGTGAAGCTGCTCGGTCTTCAACCAACTGCAGATGTCAAAATAGTATGTTTTATGTTATCTTTGGTTGCGTTAAACGAATTATATCCCATTAAATGTTTTTAGTAAAGTAACCAATTCTTTCTACAAACTAATTGGCAATCACATGATTACTCAAAACACCTATTCCTTCGATTTCGCATACTACTTCATCACCAATATGCAAGTATTTAGGTGGTTTCATCCCCATTGCTACACCTCCTGGAGTTCCTGTAGCAATGATGGTTCCTGATTGAAGAGTCATACCTTCTGAAAGCTCTGCAATTGCCCTTTCTATGGTAGTAATCATATATTTTGTATTGCTATTCTGGCGAATTTCATCATTAACCTTACATGTAACGTTTAGATTATGAATGTCTTTAATTTCATCTTTTGTGACAATACATGGACCAATAGGTGCATAACCATCAAGACTCTTTCCTAAATACCACTGTTGATGTTTCACCTGTACATTTCTAGCACTTACATCATTTATAACAGTATATCCAAACACTGCATCCAAAGCAGCTTCTTCTTTTGCATTAAACACGTTTTTTCTTAGTATGACGCCCAGTTCCACTTCATAGTCAAGGCTATCGACAAAAGAATATATCGGTATTACATCATCATTACCTGAAGCCCTGTTCACTCGCTTTGAAAAATAAATTGTGGCCGCCTTGTTCTGAAAGTCAATAATATCTTTTGTTTCGTCAATGTGTTCATTATAATTCACACCAATACACACTACATCCTGTTTTGGTTTTGGAATAGGCGAAAGTAATTTTGTGTCTTTCAATTCATAATCTATTTTTTGTTCAAGGAAGTCTGTATCGTTTATAATCACATTGATACGTTCCATTTCATTATCTGTAATCTCACTTATTAGGGTATTCATATCTTCGTATTCATATCCTAGTTCTGATAACAGATATAGTTTTTTATTTATACCAAGCACAGCTACATGCTCTTTCTCATCTAACAAAACAGTATATAATCTCATTTTTCTTTCTCATTTCTATTTAACAATTGACAAACATCTTTAATGGCCAGATTTTTAATATATTCCATACCAAGGTCCTTATAAAAATCATCCATTGCCATATGCGAATAAGTTTCCAGAACAGATAGACCATAATATACTTTTTCCTGTAATTGGTCTTCTCTTTTTATTTCAGCTGGGAAGCCCTCCACAATCTCATCAACAGCCTGCTTTAGTATGGTATCGTATGCTTTTTTTATATCCTGGTCTGTATGGCGCATTCCTTCCAGTTCTTCATGAATTCCATAATAAGTTTTATGAATTTCATAGAACTTATTCAACACATAAGAAATAGCATCTTCAACAGACTTAAACTCACTTATTTTTTTATGATCTGTATTAGAAAATACTTGAATATTAGAAAAGTAATATTCAATAATTATTAAAAGTAGGTCTTTCTTATTTTTGAAATATCGATATGCGATTCCAGTAGACAATCCAGCTTCCTTTGCTATTTCATCCATCGTCGTATTATGATATCCATTTTTGGCAATGATGTGAAAACCTGATTCAATCAATTTTTTTCTAGTTTCTAATGAACGCTTCTGCATTGGCTTTTTTCTCACAGTTTGACCGTTATCCTTCGACACCTATGCTATACCTCCATACATATATCTATTTCATTCATAACAGGCTTAGCCCATTTTCTGTCGAACATCCATGCTTCGTGCTGCATGTCAAGTCTTCTAAGATCCACATTGGCAAAATGCTTAACATATCTTTTTTCGTATTTTACACCCATTTTTAACGCATATATTACATGAATCTTTGTCCCTGGAATATCAATATTATTCTCTAACGGTGTAATGAGGTCTGTATAGAATTCATTAAACACTGTATCCTTTGTTCGATGCTTCATGCTTTTCTTTAGTTCTACCATAAGTCCTGTGTTTTTCAAATCCCCCTCCATTCCAAAAAACAGTTTTAGCATTCTGCAGATTAATGATTATTTCCATGTACTTTGTCCAGAACCATATAAAAGACCTGCAATCAGTTTTGTCTTAAGTTTCGCCACAAAAGGGCCCGCTTGATCCAAATCTGAGCTGCCGATAAGCCCATGATCAATATGAATTCTTTTTCTTTGAATTAAGAGCCCCACAAAGCTTCCTCCAAGTGAAGAACCATAAGCTCCATCCAGTTTACCATCATGATGTTCGATAATATAATCTTCAATCTTTTTCGTTGCATCAAGCATACTAATAAATTCTGTATCGGAATCTTCATCGAACCCATCATAATTGACACAGATCAAATGATATTTCTTTTGAAGATCTTCTATAACATTTCCAAAATTAATCTCCCAAGAGCAAGCAGTTCCCGGCAACAATAACATTGTCTTCTCATTATTCAAGCCTAATTCTGTAACTTTCATAAAACCTTCCTTCTTCCAAATCTTTTTTATTGCATAGATTCCTTAAAAACCCCTTACTCAAAAACTGAGATGTTTCTCACTTAATTGTGACTATAATATCATGCAGCACAATTCTTGTAAATTTAAATTGAGGCTTATCTCACTTTTTCGCAAGTAACCTTTTGATGTTTTACTCGTGTTCAAGCAGATGATTTTTTTATAAAAAAGCCTTGGACCTTCAACTAATTCACCATCCCGTCAAAATACGATATGCTGATAAAACTAGATTTTATTGGAATAAGTGAGAATACTTTTAAATTTGGATGATTTTTTCTGGCATCTGATGGTGTAAGTTCATTTCAAACCCGAACTTCAAAAAGTTATCTGCAATTTCTTTTTGTGTAAAAAATTCTCCAGCAATATTATGTATGGAAAACATCTTATTTATCGATTTTCTAATCACAAAGGGAAATTTCGGATCTACAATATAAAGCCGACCGCCTTTTTTTATTATCCTGGAAGCTTCTTTTTCAAACGCCTCTCTGTCCGGGAAATGATGGTATTGAATCCTCCGTATCTCCACTTTCACCTGGAAAATTATCCATAACTTTATATTGCCGGCGGCTTATTCTTCATTTTTACTCTTTTACCGAATACTGTTCTATTGCCTCTTCAACGTACTGGTTTAATGATTTACCCTCGATCAAGGCCCTTTGTGCGGCTTGTTTATGAAGATCAGGCCTTATCCTTATATTAAAGCTGCCTTTATACATTTTCTCCGGTTCTTTGCCATTCAAATTGCAAAGCTCAAGATAATCCTCAACCGCTTCTTCGAACGCTGCTTTTAATTCACTGACACTACTGCCTTCATAACTGATTGAGTCATTTATTCCTTCAATTTTGCCATATAAAATTTCGTCTTCTGTGTTATAATGCACTGTTCCTATATAATCCTTGTATCTCATTAAGTCTTTCATTTCAAATCACTCCTTGGCTTCTTAATTCTTCAATCAACTGCTCAATCTGATACTTCTTTAATAGATTTCCTGGATGGGGCTTATGAAGTCTTATTATGTGTTTTGTTCTATTGTTAACAAAAGCGACCCTGGAACCCGAAGTACGCCCCCTGTTATCTTTTTTGTATCCGTATTTTGCTAATAGACTTCTCGCTTCATTATATTCAAAGTCTGAAGGTCTATTAAGTAATCTGTCTATAATCTTATCTCTTTTACTCATCATGCACCTCACACATATATTTTACTACTTCAAGCTAAAATATGCAACTGTTTTTCAGTTGCATATTTCGTAATTTACCGCTATGTTCAGAACCTCCATGTAAATAATGAAGAACTGGTTTACTGTTAGCAAGATTTTCATATCCACCACAAGCATTATTAGGCGAAGTTTAGTGTAGTGTTTTTTTGCAAGGGGATTGATTGTTTCCCATGCATTAATTGCCTCGTTGCTCTCTATCAGCTGTAGGGAAATTAAATGCTGTAACTGTTCCACAATGGTTTGAATGAATAACAGGTGCTTTAACTAACTTTGCAAATTCGATTGGTGTTTCCATGGCTAACTTCTGATTATATCTCCGTAGCGGTTCTCGCTCTGTCAACCACGAATTTCTCACTACCAAGTATTTTATAAATTCTACTTATATGAGAAATATCATTTGTAGACACACCAATATTTTTCATGAGTTATTCCTCTTTTTAGATATTTGACAAAAGCTGTGACTCAATATACAATAAAACAATCAAGCAAAACTTTAATCGAATGAGGTTTACATTATGGGAAACTATAACTTACCACATAACCACGGACATAGCATAGAAAGTGTCTTAGATAAGATGCCTAGTATCGAACATTTTACTGATGCTGCTGCCATATTTCAACAGCTTTGTGATGGGTCAAGGCTCCGAATTTTATGGCTTTTATGTCACTCTGAGGAATGCGGCATTAATATAGCCGCCACGGTAAATATGAGTCCTGCAGCGGTATCTCATCATATTAAAAGCTTAAGACTAAGCAGTCTGATTACCAGTCGCCGCGCAGGAAAAGAAGTTTATTATAAGTTGGCAGATACTGAAAAAGCTAGACTTGTCCACCAAGTAATTGATGATTTATTCCAAATAACATGTCCCACCAAGGGAATAGATTGATGTAAAAACCGTGCTACCCACATTGCTGTGAATAGCACGGTTTTTGCAATCATAGATCCGCTTTCTCTATTGAAGTTTTACTTCGACTTCCAGCAGTAAATACCGGTTAGTTAAATTTTTTAACATTAAGTGAGCGGATAGAATTAAGGATTGCGATGATAGATACGCCTACATCAGCGAAAACAGCTCCCCACATATTAGCATATCCTAAAGCTCCGAGTACCAGAACCACACCTTTGACCAATAATGCAAACACAATATTCTGGCGAACAATGCGTAGGGTCTTTTTACTTATCTTCATTGCTGTTGCGATTTTAGATGGCTCATCTGTCATGATGACTACATCGGCTGCTTCAATCGCCGCATCCGAACCAAGACCTCCCATGGCGATACCAATATCTGCACGAGCTAGAACTGGTGCGTCATTAATCCCATCCCCTACGAAAGCAATGGTGCCCTTTTCACTTTTCTGTGCCATCAATTCTTCGAACTTTTCAACCTTATCTGTAGGTAGCAATTCTGTGTATACCTTATCCAAGTTAAGTTGTGCAGCAACTTTTTTACCTACAACATCAGCATCCCCAGTAAGCATAATTGTCTGCTTAATGCCTGCAGTTTTCAGGTCAAGTATTGCTTGTGGAGAATCGGCCTTAATTTCATCTGCAATTTGGATATAGCCTGCATATTTACCGCCTATCGCCACGTAAACCACTGTACCGACTGGAGTAGTATCTTCATATTTTATCCTTTTAAGTTTCATGAGTTTAGCATTTCCAGCAAGAACCTCTTTACCGTCAATCATTACTTTTACGCCATGACCAGCAATTTCTTCAATATCCGATATTCGTGAAGCATCAATGTTTTTACCATAATAATTTTTTATGCTTGTAGCAATTGGATGGCTGGAATAATCTTCTGCATAAGCTGCCACCTCAATAAGTGCTTCCTTAGTCATATTCTCTGCACGGACTTCACTTACTACAAAGTTTCCTTTTGTTAATGTACCGGTCTTATCAAATACAACAATTTCGGTTTTTGCTAACATTTCAAGATAGTTACTGCCTTTTACTAAAACACCAGATTTTGAAGCCCCTCCAATTCCTCCAAAGAAACTAAGGGGAACAGAAATAACAAGCGCACAAGGACAGGAAATAACTAAAAACGTAAGTGCTCGGTAAATCCATATCATAAATGACTGACCTGTCACAAGAGGCGGTATTATAGCCAGTGCAAGTGCAGCATAAACTACAAATGGTGTATAGTAGCGTGCAAATCTGGTGATAAAGTTCTCACTTTTGCTTTTCTTGTCTGATGCGTTTTCAACAAGCTCAAGGATTTTAGCAACAGTGGATTGGCCAAATTCCTTGCTGACCTCAATAGCCAAAATGCTAGTTTGATTGATACAACCACTAATCACATTTTCTCCAGTAAAAACATCACGTGGGACGGATTCACCAGTCAAAGCCGAGGTATCTAGTGCAGATCTTCCATCAATAACTATACCATCTAAGGGAACACGTTCACCAGGTTTAACAACTATAATGTCGCCAACAGATACTTCATCCGGATCCACCTCAACCAGTTTACCATCACGCTTAACATTAGCATAGTTTGGGCGAATATCCATCAGTTCGGCAATGGATCTCCGGGAACGAGATACAGCATAAGACTGAAAAAGCTCGCCTACCTGATAAAATAACATTACAGCTACCCCTTCTGCATATTCACCAAGGAAAAACGCACCTATAGTAGCCACGGTCATCAAGAAATTTTCATCAAAAACCTGACCATTTCTGATATTTTGAAATGATTTTCTTATAATATCCCAACCAATTATAATATAGGAAACTAAAAAAGTCGGAAATTCAATATAATCAAGTATCGGGGACTGAAATAGTTTCCACCCCAATACATTAAATGCCGCCTCACGATAATGGAACGGAAGAGCCAAAAGAAAAACAAAACCTGCTATGAGAATCCGTTTTAAAAGCCTCTTTTCTTTCTTATTCATATTTATAACCCCTTCTAGTGAAAAGGCAGTGTTTATATAAGTATAGCCACTACCTAATCAGATCTATACCTTAATCAAGAAACTCCAAGTCGCTCTCGATTTTTTGAGCAGTCTTCTTTGCCTCTGTCAGTACTGTATCAAAGCGGCCGTCTGGTGCTTCCAGAATCATCTTTTGTCCCATAAAGTTAACCTTAACTTCCTTGACACCGTCCAGCTTCGCGATAGCATTTTCAATTTTAGAAGCACAGTTTGCGCAATCTAAGTTTTCTAGTTTAATTGTTTTTTCCATGATAATTTCCCCCTTCAATTTTGAAAATATATTCTGAACCATTTAATCAAACAGTTAAATGATTGTTTGATTGTTTCTGATATCAGTATATGAATTTCTGAGGGTACTGTCAACGTTCTTGTTTGTGGCATAATAAAAATACACAAAGAAGCCGCCTAAAAGTGCAGAGCTAAAAAGCTGAAAAAAGACACTTGTCAACATCAAAATAACCCTTATCGTTGTAGTTGCAGAAATAACAGCGAAGGGCATCACTTAACTAACTGAACTTTCGTCACTCATCTATACTTAATTCAGCAATAATCTGTTTTAGGGCTGATGCAAATTCCTTTGGATTTTCCAGCGGGACCATGTGCCCCCACCCTTCTATCAATTTCATTTCCTTTTTTTGCGCAGTAATGGTTTTATAATAGTCTTTGGTATATTGCACTGGAGTAATCCAATCACAGGAGCCAGAGATAAATCCCACTGGCATCTGGAATTCCGTTCCATAGGAATAGACATCTTCTTGTCCAACATAATCAAACAATGATTGATTAATCTTCACAAACTTCGAAAGATTTAGCTGTAATAAGAACCAGCGAATATCATCTAGCCCCATATATGGTGAGGTATAAGCATCAATAATGTAGTTGCGTGTCTTTTCTACAGGATGATAACTATCGGTCAACTCACGCATGGTCAGCATGCTTTCAATGGTAGACGAGTCCTGATAAGCACTGATTGCATGTTCCATAGCTGTAGTGTCATCTCCCTGATTCTGTGCAATATCTATAGCATCTCTAAAAACATATACATCACTGCCTAATGCCCCCATCTGTCCCACACCTATATAACAGGAGACCTTTTCTGGGTGATCAATGGCATACTTACTCCCTACCATAGTACCAAAAGAATGCCCTGCTAGAATCACCTTATTCTGTCCAAAACGCTTCAAAGCATAATCAATCAAGTTATCAAGATCCTTTTGAAGCTGTTCAAATGTTGCCGTTTCATTGTCAGGGTCTGTATCCAAATTTTTAAAATATGTTCTTCCACATCCGCGTTGATTATATGCGATTATGGTGTATTCGTCGGCCAATTCGTTGGAAAGATAGAAAGTCCCCATGGTATCAGGACTAGCAGGTCCACCATGGATCCAAATGATAATAGGATTGTTTACATTTTCACCACGGATTAAATAATACTGTTTTTGTCCGTTTATTTCCAGATAGCCTTCTTCTTCTATACTATGTGGACCATACATAGCTCCCATAATAGCATTATAATTTCTGGCACCAATGGTAACAGTAATCATGGCAAATATTAGTGTTAGGAAAAATACTAAAAAACCACGAACTATTCGTCCAGCCATACCTCTCTGCTTTTTATAAAAATAAATCTCCTTACGGTGTGCCAAATGAATGCCGATATGTCCTATCCCAAAAATAGCAACTGCAATAAGCATAAATATATTTTTACCATAAATACCAAGGAAAAAAAATGAGATAACTGGCAAACTAGCTCCAGCAACAGGAATTCCAAGTAAAGATGAATAGAAATCTTCCATTCTCATTTCACTTTTGAAATATCTAATCCAGTACACCTCATAACAAAGCATTACTAAAAATGCAAACCAAAGCCATACCGACCATATGGTAATAGCACGCACATTGAAATTAGTGAAAATAAGGGAAATACAACAAACAAGGACCTGGCCTATTCTCTCTAGACACAATAAGACTTTGTTTTCATTTCCCACATACTTCTCATAGTCTTTTGGTTTATGCTGGGTCCAATAGATATTCGGTATAAACAACATTAACAAAAAAATCAATCCTATGTATGAAAAACCAAAATGAATCATCTAACTTTTCCTCCCATCCTCTCACCATTATTATGGCCTGGGCACAGCATAGAACAAATCCTCGTGTTCACCAAGCATTAATATAGTAATTTTTATAATTGTACTTTCTTCAAATTACAGGAGACAGAGCGGGCATTTCTGTCCACCCCATACTATGAAGAAACTGTGTTGTTGCATGTATTATTGATATTATTATAACAGAGTTGGCAAAAAAGATGTCTTACCCCGCTGGGATCCCCTTGGTGGAACTCCCCTTCATAAATAAATTCTGAATATCTTTTTGCCACGAAATATAATCAATTTCCAAATTTAGCTTCAAGCAACCCCGTTTGCAGTATATGACCTTCCATTGCTTTCTCAAGTTGTTTTCTTGTGGCACCTGGCTTAAGGTCGAGTACTGTATCAAGTGTATAGATTTGATGATCTCTTCATGGGTTATATCTTCCTCAATAACAGTAAAATTCGCAGGCTCTTCTGCAACTCTGTCGGACCAGATAACTTCTTCATAAACATTTCCAGCCATTTTCTCCGCTTGTCGCATGACGATATTCATCGCTTTTAATGCTTGATCTGGTGGATAGTGATACTTGCTAAGAAGCCTCTTAATTACACGTCTCATGCTCGCTCTTGAACTTTTTCGAACACTCCAATCAATAGTGATGTTGTTTCTTATGGCTAAAGTTAACTCATGGGCGATTTTCTTAAGCGTCTCATCTTCCATAATTTCTTTCACGATATCATCTGCTGTCAGTGCATCATAAAAAGCAATTTCATCGTCGCTTAGACCCAGTTCAGCCTCTTCTTCTCGCATCTTTTTAATGTCGTGGGCCATTCTAATAAGTTCTTCAATCACTTCAGCATTTGTAAGTGCTTGGTTTCGATACTTGTTTAGAGCCTTTGTCAGCCTTTCAGAGAACTTCTCTGATTTCACGAGGTTTCTCTTTTCCATAGTTTTGATGTTGCCTTCTAATAATTTCTTAAGCATTTCTACAGCTAAGTTCTTCTGCTTCATTCCCTGAACTTCTTTTAAGAACTCTTCAGAAAGGATTGAGATCTCCGGCCTCTTGATTCCCATGGCATCAAATACATCAATAACATCTTCTGAGATGATGGAACGCTCCAACATTTGATGAAGTCTTACTTCGATTTCTCTTTTTGATAGTGGCGTTTTCTCTTTTTCCTTTAGCTTGACAAGGCTGGCTTTAACTGCTAATAGAATTACTATACCATCATAGGTTGGAACTTCATTACTACACATAAGCTCTCCAACGCTCGTGATAAAAGTGTTATTTACTTAATTATTTAATATCAATTAATACTTCAGTAAACAAAATGGTCATTTGTGAACAATAAACTCACAATCTGGGCATATTCTTTCCAAGCTGGATACTTTGATAATTCTCTTGTAGCATCGGCAATGCTACGATAATACCAGCCATGTTCTGATTTGTCTTTTTGATTAAAACGATCCCAAAGCTTGTCTCCAATAGCTTGATAATCACGATACATCGCCCGAACATTGGATAACTTGTCCCCAAGGGCAATCATTTTTACAGTCCGATGTTTTCCATTGTATAGCGAATCTATAGTCTCTTGTTTGCGTAACTTCCATGTTTCAGCAGCAGGTATATCTTCGCGCTTATTCTCACTTTCGGCATTAACAAATGCTGTTACCCGTTGCCCGAACTCTTCAATCAGCTGATTAACAGTAGCGGATGTATCCTCAAGAAAATCGCGCAATACAGCCGCAGCAATAACTTCTTCATCGTCAGTCATAGTTGCAACAATAGCTGCAGCCTCAAGTGGGTGTAATATGTATGGGGTCTTCGTACCTTTTCGTACCATGCCACTATGAGCTTGCACCGCAAATACTATTGCTTTATCCAATATACTTCCCATCATCTACCTCCATTAATTCTATATCCCGTTACTCAATAAAATTAAACAATTTAGGACAGTTCTTTCGCCCCTGCCTATTGCATCAAGTAGAAGCAACCTATAGTATTAGCTTATCCTAAATAGCTTTCAAACGTAAAATTCTTCACGATCTTCTTTCAGAAAAACCCGATTCGATAGACCAATAAACATATCTGGTTCCATTGTGTGAATAGGTATTATCTGCTTGGGCTCCAGACCTTTAATTACACTTAAAATATCGGATACGGTAGCGTGTCCGCTGGTGTGCAGCTTGTCTACTCTAAAGCCTGATTTATATAAATAATCTTCAAATTCCTTTTGGCATTTGCTGTCACGGTATCCGCCCCATAGTGAATACACAAATAATCCATTTTTAAGACCAGCAATTTCGATATCCTTTCGCATTGAAGGTCGAACAGCCATAACAACTTTATTCTGGACCGTCTTCAGCTTATCTTTTGAGATATAAAAAGGAGAAAATCGCTTTGCATATTTTTCACCAATCTTATTGAAAATTTTTTGCGTAAGCCAATATGGGTAGAATACCTTAATATTGGGATAATCTATAGACGGATATGGTAAATTATTGCCAAACTGTTTGATGAATACCGAGGCCGAAGCGATAATATGCTCTCTGCCTATAGACCTTATCCAGAGGTTAGGATAGAATATTTTAGAGAGGTATAGTTATTATGGTAAAAATACTAAAACATTTTTAAGAATAAAAAGAATTTTCCATTGCAAATGATTATGAGGTATGGCGGTGATGAAATAGTTCACAAAACGAATAATTTATTGCATTTCTCACCGTTATGCCATTCTAACGGGGCAATGCCAGTAGGTTCGGGGATAAATACAGCAAATCAAGAAAATACACTCTTGATTATAAATCCTATTGCTGGTAGAAAGAAGGCAAAATACGCGATTGTTCCCTATCATTGATATGCTTTGACGAGAGGATGCTGTAATGTCAATTAATTCTATTAAAAAATTTCAGCTGTCAAAATGCTCACTGTTACACTATATCAAGCTGGTATATCGGAGTTTTTTGTTTTTAGGTGCGGCTGTTATCTATATCATTAACAAGATTCACAATACCGGCAAATTTTTTGGAGGCTATGAAAACAATTCGTTCCTTCTGGGTATGATTTGGCTGGTCTTTGCGATTGAAATGTTCCTACGCTTGTTCCCGTCAAAAACCGAAAGCATGGGGTGCGAGAAGCAATTTGCAAAGAATTATCGTCCTGTTTCCGTCGGCAACGTAGAGTTACAGCCTATCAAAAGAACAGCGGCAGTTGCTCTTGCTTGGGTTTTGCTAAACGCAATCTTGGGTGTACTGTACTTTACGGGAATCATCGACAGAGGAATTCTTTTCCTCACCAGCCTTGTATACGCGGTTTGCGATATGGTCTGCATTTTATTCTTCTGTCCGTTTCAGACGTGGTTTATGAAGAATAAATGCTGCACCACTTGCCGGATTTATAACTGGGATTACGCCATGATATTCACGCCGTTGATTTTCATACCGGGCATATATACTTGGAGCATCCTCGCATTGGCTATTATTCTTCTGCTCGTCTGGGAGGTGCGTTTACATCGACATCCTGAACGCTTTTCAGAATCGACCAACGGCAATCTTGCTTGTGTAAATTGTCAGGAAAAGCTATGCCATCACAAAAAACAGTTGCAAGGTTTTTTGAAGAAACATAGAGTCTTTTAGCCGTACTTCTACTTAAATCAATCCCCTCATGAACATAGCTTAGTCAGTGCATTAATCACAACATCTTGAATCGTAAAAATCATGATTTTAACCCAATGGGTTTCATACCCATATGTGATGAAAGCCTTGATAAATTATTCATTCACTCCAAGTATATTCAATAGCGTTTGTATATCTGATACGCTACCTACATAGTGTTTTATATCCTTACCACAAAATTCTGTTGCATCTTCCCTTGTATATTTAAACGTTTCCACACCATTTTCGGTAGGATATTCCCAGACAACGTAATCAAGATTATCTATTAAAGCAAGGAAAACACAGGAATCAGCGCGCATCAATTCCATAGATAAAGCTTCCTTTGATGCCGGAATTGTATGTTCCAGTTTCAAAGTCCAGCCATATGGAATGCTATCCGTCTTTAATTCATTCGTATAATTCCCAAACTGTTCACTGACTCTCAGCGCATTGGCGATTTGCATATTGGACGGCATATTGCCGACAAATGGGTTCCAGGAACTGTATAATATTGAAGCCTTTTCGCTTATATCCATACCATTTTCCCATAAAACGGTGTTCCCCATATGAACTTGCGTCACATCATAGTCTATAGTATAAGAATAATCTTTTTCAGCATTTTCAAAGAACAACTTAGGTGTCGTATAAACATCGACATTTACCATTCCGTTGCTGCTTGAGAACTCAACTCTGGATATTCTCTGCGTATCAGATGCCGCCTTCATTTCAATACAAATTGTTTTTCCTTCAACACTTGTCTGATACACTATATCACTGCTTTGTGACTCTGATCCTGTATAATAAATCATAGAAATACCAAACAGAGTAAGAATAATGCCAACAATCGTTATAATTGAAGTCCATTTCATGCTTTTTGTTCGCACTTTCTTCAGATAATCTACTTGCTTTATGTTAGACTCTTTTTCCTGCTGCTCAGGCATGATATCCCTTAATACAGATTTACATGCTCCACATTCCTCAAGGTGCTCACCGACAGCATTTTTTGTTTCAGCACTGACCAATTCATCAACATATAAGGGTAGCAAGTCTCTGACAATTGCACAGCTTAATTCATTCTTCATTACGATTCATCTCCTTTTTAAGCTTTTCTTTTCCTCGATAAAACGTCACACGTGCCCAATTCTCTGTCTTTGACATGATGTCTCCAATCTCTCGAAATGAAAGATTACCAAGCATTCTCAAATACATTATTTCTTTTACATTTTCATCAAGATTATGTATCCTATTTAGTAATTCCTGATACGATTCCTTGCGCATAAAATATTCTTCTATGGAATTTTCTAACGGCTGGTTATCATCCAGTTCTTCACATCTTGGATTTTTCTTGTAGTATTTGTACAGAGAGTTTTTTGCAATAGCACAAAGCCATGTTGTTATCTTGCAGCTCCCATCATATCTATCAACACTTTTAACCGCTTGATAAAATGTTTCCTGTGTAATCTCCTCCGCAAGTTCTTCATCACGTGTGAGTGAAAGGAGATAGCGATAAACCACTTCAGAATATTTTAAATACTCATCGTCTCTAATCATGTTTTCGCTTCTCCTTTCTATCATTTCTATCTATTAATACACAAAACGAAGATTTCGTTACACTTTTTTTAAATATTTCACTCCTCGTCATTTAATCCACTCACTCAAATTAAAGTTTCTTTTCCTCAATTTCTTATTCAACCTTGCAAACCCTTTATAAATCAGTGTTACAAGCGTGCAACAGGACTGTTACCTCAACATGGCTTGTAGCAATAGCATTAATGTCACCCGTATGCGGAAACGAATCCACGAAATCAACGGTTTGTGGGAACATATCTACTGACAAACTGGAATTTATCTTTTTTGATATGTGATAATGATTCCAACGACAGAAGCTAAAAAAGCAATCGGTGCAAGTCTTATAAAGATAAATTCAAACCCATGTAAGATTGTTCCCGCAACCGCTAATTCAGGATCATTGTAATTCCAATCCATATAGGAACCATTTATAGCTGCAAGAGCAACAAAAACCATTACAATTAGTGCGCATAACGAGATGAGTATCCAGCGAACGGTATTAACTCTAGCCCTGCTTCTGTTTGCAAGCTGCAGATTAATAACCTCCAGCTTTTCGGAAATTGTTTTCATAACATCCGAACCAGATTTCTGTACATCTTCTCCAAGTAAGCTGCTCACGGAAGTATCCAATTCGTCCGCCAAGGAAATAAGCATACTCGAATCTGGAACTGATAAACCGTTCTCCCACTTGGATACAGTCTGCCTTACCACATTCAGTTTGATTGCAAGTTCTTCCTGCGATAGTCCTTTTGATTTTCTAAGATTTTTTATGTTTTCGTTCAACATAATCTGTGCCTCCTTGTTTTTGATGGCACCATTCTATAGTCAAAAGAGCCGTTGCCACAAGCAATGCATATTAACATCAGCTTATTTATGCGTACTCTCTGTTCGCAATCGTTGAAGATTCCTTCCTGTTGCACTCCCAAAATTTTAGTTGCTTTCTATGTATGCTGTCCACCGATTATCGCTCCGAGCATTATTTCCGACCTCCTCGCCGTTTCACATCCTTTCGGATTTCCTCAAAGCAAGCTCCATCAACAGTTCCCTCCTCGCGGAATTTCGCTACTGCCTGCGCCATTACTGTATAGTTTAATTGTGTTCCTTCGCTGTCGGAAAGATAGTCAACCGCTCTGTCCGGAGCAATGCCGAAGCGCCCGGCGGTTTGAACCGCATCAATATTCGCACCAAGGAAGATAAACTCCCAGCCATATTTCGTTTTTTGCCTCTCAATCTGTGCTTTTACCTTTTCTGCAGAGTACTCACGACTGGAGTTTTCTTCGCCATCTGTGATAATAACAAACATCACTTTTTCGGCGCGGTAATCGTCTGCGGTGTGCTTCTGGGCATTACCGATTTTGTTTATCGTCATGCCGATTGCATCAAGCAATGCGGTGGAGCCTCCGACCTGATACTCTTTCTCGGTAATCAGACTGACCGCCTTGATATCAATCCGGTCGTGGAGCAGTTCATAATTGTTATCGAACAGCACCGTTGTGATGTGGCATTCGCCTGCGACTGCCTGCTGCTTTATGAGCATTGAATTGTACCCGCCAATGGTGTCTGCTTCCAGTCCGCTCATCGATCCGCTTTTGTCGAGTATAAATACCAGTTCCGTTAATCCTTTTTTCATTGCCATGTCCTCCTCAAGTTTTATTATGACTTAAGGATAACAATTCCCGTAGGAAGTAGGGTCGCTCGAAAAGCGACAAATACGATTCATTAGATTCCATAATGTATTACAAACTTGTTTTTTCTTTTAGCTTCCTCCAAAAGAACGATGATATCTGATGCATCCTCTTGAAACGTCTCCCTTGTTTCTGTCCTAATAATATCAATTAGCAGACTCAACGACTCAGGAGGGATTATCGTTATACCCCATCTTGCAAGCGCCTTTGACGGACGACTGAAGCAATGAAAATATGAATTCATCTCAGTAAGCCGTTCCCACCAGTCATCCAGAGCATCATCACAAATAGCTACACAATGATAGCGTTCTGGTTCATAACTATCCCCATAGTCTTTATTAGTATTGAAGTCATCTATGATTCCAAATTCTGCCCTGTCACCGCCTTTGTAACTCACTTCTCATCCCCCCAACAGTGGCTGGTCGTACTCGAACAGCACTTCATTAATCTCAAAAACATCGTATTTACCATTTGCGATGAAGTACTCCACAATAACATCGAACTTGACGGCGTGAGATAGTGCATAGCCCGCTCGTTCCAAGAGGTCGTCGGTTTCGTCGAGTGATAATTCCAGTGCCACGGCGAGGGCAATCGCTGTACGCTTGCTTGGCATATATCCTTTATTACTTCTAATTTTAGAGAACAATTTGCGGTCGAGATTGGCACGCTTATAAACTTCGACATCCGTCATTTCCTTGGTATCAATAAGGCGCAGAAGCGTCTGGGAAAATGGCTCATCAAGATTGCCAACCAAATCATCAAGCGGGGCTGGTGCACCGATTGACGGGGCGAGCATCTCCTCAAAAATAGGTCCGTTATATTTGCTAACACCCTCATCAGCTTCGTATAAGGCTTCTCGCTCTTCATAAAGTAGTTGCCGCCGCTTTATTTGGTGTGTGTCAACGTAATGCTCATCAATGTAGCTTTCGACTGCTCCGAGCAATTCGCGGCTGATAGAGAAGGCTGCCTTGTCATACACCACAAGTGTCACATCAAGGTCGTGGTCAGAAAGGAAATCTTGAAGTGCTGAGGTTGCCACCTGAAGGGCGTCATCTTTTGGATAGCCATAAATGCCGCTTGAAATCAGCGGAAAAGCTATGGTTTCACAATCGTTTTCAACGGCTCTTTTCAACGAGTTCGTATAGGCGGCACGGAGGTATTGCTCATTCTGTTCCTTATTCCACTGCCGATAAACGGGGCCCGCCGCATGGATGACGAACTTTGCCGGGAGGTTGAAGCCCGGTGTAATAACTGCCTCGCCCGTCTTAATAGGGGCGAGCTTATCACAGGCAGCTTGGAGCTGCGCCGATCCCGCCGTTTTGAATATAGCTCCACAAACCCCTCCGCCCATTTGAAGGTCGGTGTTTGCGGCGTTGACAATTGCGTCAACTTGCATTTTTGTGATGTCCTGCCGGACGATGGTAAAGGGCATTAATACACCTCCTGTAAAACTATCAGCTACTCCTTTGCTTCAACCAGTATTGCATTTGCCAGCTTTGCTGGACGCACACGTTAAAACTACCGTCTCAACATGTGAAACTTAGGCTATTTCACACTTTTCCTAGAAATCCGTAATTCTTTTTATTCAAGCCTATTTCCGATATATAATATATACCAACGGAAAGTAACGTTGAATAGGTTATTTTAAATTTCGGATGAAATGTATGTGAATGCCAAGAATATCAAAAAAATAGATGCTAATGGAGAGAAGATATTTTTGTCCGTCCTGTCATCAGAAACAAGTCGTTGAATTGTCACTCACCCATATTTGCAGAAGCAGAAAGTGCAGCATGAAACATTGAGTAGGACGAGTATGATAAAAGTAAATTGAGATTCGCGCCAATGAAAGTTAAAATGAACCATGTTACCATCTATTTATGAAATATTAGGAGGGTCAGTGAATGGGATCAAACCGACCAGGTAGTATGGACCGGCGGAACAGAGGGTTCCTGACGGAGGAAGAGAAGGCCCATAGTCCAAAAGTCACCCGGAGCCTGCTGAAACGAATCGGCTCTTATCTTCGGCCTTATTGGAAGCAGATGACTCTGGTTCTGTTGTCGATCCTCTTATCCTCCATTTTAGGTATCCTGCCATCCATTCTTACCGGACGAATAATTGACGAAGGTTTGATCGGTCAGAAGCTTGACGAGCTGATCTGGCTTATCGTGGCGTCGCTCGGAGTGATGCTGGGCGCCAACTTGATTGGTGTCCTGGAAAGCTATCTTAGCACCTGGATCGCGCAGCACATCACCTTTGACATGCGAAACAGTATGTATCGCCACCTCCAGTTCATGTCACACCGGTTTTTCACGACCAATAACCAGGGTGACATCATCACCCGCATGACCAGTGACATATCCGGGGTCCAGCAGATTATCACGAACACGCTGACAAGCATTCTATCCAATTCGATCACCCTTATTATCGCCATGGTGGCGATGTATCAGAAAAACTGGATACTGGCCACCATCGGTGTCGTCATCCTGCCTCTTTTTACGCTGCCGACCAAAAAGGCGGGCAAGACCCGCTGGACGCTCACCCGTGAAGCGCAGGACTGTCGTGATGAGATCAATGGCATACTCAATGAAACGCTGTCTGTCAGCGGTCAGATGCTGGTGAAATTGTTCCGCAGTGAAGACCATGAATACGAACGATATTCTTCAGTTAATCAGCGACTGATACGGCTGAATGTCCGCGAAAGCATGGCTGGTCGTTGGTTTCGTGTGGTGCTCCGAACCTTTTCGAGCATCGGCCCTATGCTGATCTATCTCGTCGGTGGGATTTTGATGATGCGCTATGATTCCAATCTAACAGTCGGTGATGTCACCGTCATGGTCGCGTTACTCGGGAGGATGTATTCACCGGTTAACTCGCTGTTGAATATCCAGGTGGACTGGATTCGTTCCATGGCCCTGTTTACAAGAGTCTTTGAATATTTTGACATGCCCGTTGAAATCAAAAATGCGCCGGACGCTATCATCCCGAGGAATGTAACCGGACGCATCGAATTTGTCGATGTGCATTTTGCTTATGAACCCTCCCGACCTGTTTTGAAGGGTATCAGCTTCACGCTTGAGAGTGGAAAGAGCATTGCTATCGTAGGTCCCTCCGGTTCCGGAAAAAGTACCCTGATCAACCTGATACCGCGTCTTTATGACGTTCTTGAAGGGAGCGTTCGCTTTGACGGAATCGATGTGCGTCAACTGGATCTGGGTTTTCTGCGGGATCATGTGGGTGTCGTGACACAGGACACATATCTTTTCAATGGCACCGTACGTGAAAATCTTCTCTATGCAAAACCAAATGCGACACAGGATGAACTCGTGGATGCATGCAAAAAGGCCAATATTCATGACTTTATCGCCAGACAGCCCGAGGGATATGACACGAGAGTCGGAAATCGGGGACTGAAGCTCTCGGGCGGAGAAAAGCAAAGAATATCTATTGCGCGCGTTTTGTTGAAAGACCCTGTGGTCTTGATTTTTGACGAGGCGACTTCCTCTTTGGACTCCCTTTCGGAAAATATGATTCAAGAGGCGATCGATCCGCTCATAACATCGCGCACCAGTATCCTCATTGCGCATCGTCTTTCTACAGTACTGGCAGCAGATGAAATTCTGGTTTTGAAGGATGGGCAAATTGTTGAGCGTGGCGTACATGATGATCTAGTCGAATCCGGCGGGCTCTATACAGAGTTGTATGAAACACAGTTCCGCCGGGCACTTGACCAGGCTAATAATGACTAATCAAGGTAGCCGAGGGCCACTCCCCCTGAATGCGCTTTCTACGGCCACGTTTTACACAAATGGATCGTGTACCGAAATTATAATACAAAAGGAAAGACCCTCATAACATTTTCTCTATATTTGTAATTCGTTAGTCTTTTAAAAAATGACAAGACAATAAATCAAATTTTGTCTTGTCCCCATTGTTTTGTTTTTATAAATTGCTAACTCGGCGGTTGGATTTTTACCGTATGAATAACCAATGATTTTTCTATTATATAAGTCCATAACGGATGCTAGATAAGTCCAGCCTTCGTTGAGAACATGTATATACGTTATGTCAGTAACCCATTTTTGATTTATTGTTGTAGCATTAAAATCACGTTTTAGTATATTTTCCTTATCGTCAGGAACCTTACCTTGATTATTTTGATACTTATATTTGCGTACTACAACACTGCGAAGACCAAGCTTAGCCATAT
>CAYMAE010000040.1:19889-21169 GCA_964388375.1 uncultured Ruminiclostridium sp. | reverse complement strand
CTTTTAGATCGCTTTCTCGTAACCATCTAATGAATATTGGTTCCGATTTTCACAGGTATACCCATTTTAATAAGCCTTGTAAAGAATAATTTTTCAATCTCTACATTTTTAGTGTTCCCAGAGAAATTGATGACAAGCTTGTCCAGATATCCGCAGACAGCGCAACTCGTTTTATTTATTGGATTTGTACCTAAAATAAAGTCCATACGCTCTACCTCTTTTGACATCCCCTCTGGTAATGTTACACGGCCTAAATTAGACAGTGTACCCGATACAAGGTCTTCTCCCATCTTCTTATATAAAATTGGCATTAATAGCTTTTTAAACAATAAGGGAGCAATTCTAATAATCCAATTTCTCTGTCCTCCAACATTTCTTGAAAGGGATTTACTTATATCCTTTTGAGTAGCTTTTGTAATCAAGGTCTCCCTAACTATATCCAGAATCTCTTCAAAGGAATATCTACCTAAGCGAGGGTCAATTTCAGGCATAACAAATAAAGAAAAGTTCCTTAAAGTTTTACTTGGATATATGCTCCGTAGATTTACCGGAACCTGTATTGCGATAGGGCGCTTTTTATGGTTATGTGACACAAGATCATCCTGAAGCTCCTGAATGGCATCAATATATACAGCTACTAAAAAGGTTGAAAGAGAAACTCCTAGAGATTTTGTTTTCTTGATTATTGCTTCCATTGGAATAACTCCAGTGGTTATTACTATCGCACCTGGCTTTAAGAGCCTTGCCTCTAAATGAAATGCACGCCTACCTTTGTCTGGCATTGGCAAAGTGCTATTGTAAAACCGGTTATAAGCATCCTCGGCGGCTTCCTCTGGAAGAGTCTCAACAGGTATATCCCCTGGATCACCCACATCCTTGCCTAAACGTTTCAAATAGTCATAGACTAAAGCTTTAAGAAAAGTCATTCCACCAGTTCCATCAGTTAGCACATGACAAAACTCAACAGCTATTGTGGATTGCCAGTAGCGCACCCTAAATAAATAGCGTGACCCAAAGCTCGGATAGATTCTTCCTAGTGGGAATCGAACATCCTTTTCCACGCGGGGAAGTCTTGGATTATATTCAAGGTAGAACCAAAAAAATCCCTTATTTAATTTAACGTGGTAAAATGGAAATTTCACAATTACATCCTCTAGAGATTTCTGTAGCACCTTAGGATCAATTGTTTCCTTCAATGTCATAGAAAGTCTAAACATAGTGGTTATACGGTCGGACTGAATGGATGGATAAATTAGAGCTGCATTATCCAGTCTATACCA
>CAYMAE010000040.1:18311-19789 GCA_964388375.1 uncultured Ruminiclostridium sp. | reverse complement strand
AATATTTTGATATAATAAAGGTAAATTGGTAGAAAGAATCTTTGATAATTTATAGTTGTTGGAGGGTTTAAAGATGGCTATTTTAGTTACTGGTGGTGCTGGGTATATTGGCAGCCATACCTGTGTAGAGTTATTAAATGAAGGTTATGAGGTTGTTGTGGTTGATAATTTAAGCAACTCCTCAGAAAAGGCCTTGTCAATGGTTGAGAAGATAACTAACAAAAAATTGACCTTCTATAAAGCTGATATACTGAATAAAGAAGCAATTAGAAACATCTTTAAAACTGAAACTATAGATTCAGTTATTCATTTTGCCGGGCTTAAAGCTGTCGGTGAATCAGTAGCTAAGCCATTAGAATATTATCATAATAATATTACCGGTACCCTGATATTATGTGATGTTATGCGTGAATATAATGTTAAGAATCTGGTGTTTAGCTCTTCAGCAACCGTTTACGGGAACCCTGATACTGTTCCTATTAAGGAAGACTTTCCCCTCTCAGCTACAAATCCCTATGGAAGAACAAAGCTTATGATAGAAGAAATTTTAAGAGATCTTTATGCCTCTGATAACAAGTGGCATATTGCATTATTAAGATACTTTAATCCTATAGGAGCTCACAGCAGCGGTACAATAGGCGAAAATCCAAGGGACATACCAAACAATCTAGTCCCATATATTACTCAGGTTGCAGTAGGCAGACTTGAATGCCTAGGCGTTTTTGGAAATGACTATGACACCCCTGATGGCACAGGAGTGCGCGATTATATTCATGTTGTTGACCTTGCAAAGGGCCATCTAAAAGCTCTTGAGAAGCTAAGGCAAAAAAGCGGTGTCTTGACCTATAATTTAGGGACCGGCAGCGGCTACAGTGTCTTAGATGTGATAAAAAGCTTCGAAGGGGTATGCCAAAAGCCTATAAAGCATAAGATTATGCCAAGAAGGCCGGGCGATATCGCCACATGCTATGCAGACCCCTCAAAAGCTAGGGATGAGCTTGGTTGGATAGCCGAAAAAGGGCTTCGTGAGATGTGTGAAGATTCCTGGAGGTGGCAAAAGAGCAACCCCCATGGATACGATGAATAAGCTCTAAAGCAGCTTTATCAGCTCGCTTCTAACATCATCTAAGTTATCATCGACTAAACCAAAATCCATTTTCTTATAGCTCCAGGCACTCCTGCCTATGCCATATTTTTTAAATATGGCATTAATGCTTTTGTACCATTTTACGGTGTCATCAGCGGTAGCTTTATTTATTACCCCATATTCACCGCAGTAAAGCATAGTGCCGTTTTTCTTTGCTGTCTCAATTGCAGAGGCAAAAAGTTCTTCAAAAAACTGTTCATCACAGCCACTATGATCGTAGGACATACGATCGTTAGGATTTATTGTTGGTGCCCACGTCGCACCTTGATGGGTGAACGGTAAAGGCTCATAACAGTGAAAATTGTAAATCACCTTGTCGTCATATGGCTTT
>CAYMAE010000040.1:13676-18211 GCA_964388375.1 uncultured Ruminiclostridium sp. | reverse complement strand
CCACTTTCTTTCTCACCATAATCAAATGAGAAACCCGCAGTTTTATGAAGGTCAATAACTAGGTTAAGCCTGTTTTTTATAGCCATCTTCAGGGCCTTGTCAATATATCCAAAGCCCTCTGCACTATATGTACCATCACTGTTTTCAATTATATTAAAATCTATTGGTAGACGGACATGGTCTGCCCCCCACGAAGCTATAAGCTTAATGTCATCTTCAACTATAAAAGTATCCATATGCTGCTTCGTATAATCACACTGTGATAGCCATCCACCTAGATTCACGCCTTTTTCAAAACCCGTCCAAGACTGCATGCCTTTTGCCTCCTAGAATTATTTAATTTCCTCAACTCTAACATTTGTAATATAGATTGTAGCCGTTGAGCCCTGTTTTCCCATATTGAACTCAAGTCTACCGTTGTTGTCATTTTTACTATTCATTTCGAATTCATATGTGTATGTCTTCATTTCTGTTGTCAGAGGCAGAGATGTGTCTTGTAGGTATCTTATCCAACCTGCTGTAGGCGCCGATACACACACAATCATTTCTCTTTCCTCATCTGCATAGGCATCAAAGGAAACTTTGTATTTTTTACCCTTGATTATAGGAAGTTCAGGCTGCACTAGCTGTACAGAGTACTCCTGTGTTCCTTCTTTCGTAGAAGAAATAACAATCATATTATCTTTGATTTCTGCTGCACCTTCACCACCATTTAACAGTATGAATTTCCAGTTAGTATCATCTTGCAAATCTTCAGCCTCTGAAAAATCACCGTTAAAGATGTAGTTCCCGTCTTCAAGGGGATCACGGTAATTCTTCTGTGGTTTTTGCACATTAGTATCGTATGAAGGCTTCTGATACACTCTCACATAGTCAATCACAAATTCTGCCTTGTCAAAGTCCGTAGTTTCATCTGGATTGCCCGGCCATGTTCCTCCAACCGCCAGATTAAGCTGCACAAAAAACGTTTGATCAAATGGAGCTGGGTATGGTTTTTCATCCTCACCATCAACTGCAGTAAACCAATCATTAACGGTCAAATAATGATTGCCGTCTATGTAGTATCTGAATTCTCCTGGCTCCCATTCAACAGAAAATTCGTGGAAATCACTTGCAAACGTTCCATCCTTCAGCTCATATATACCCTGTTGCTCGCCGTGAGGCTCGCCATAATGTAGAGTACCGTAAGCAGTAGAAACATTGTTACCAAGCACTTCCATGATGTCAATTTCACCGCATTTTGGCCACTGCCCATAATAGCTTTCAACTGTAGGCATCATCCATATTGCAGGCCATAAGCCCTGTCCTACGGGTGCTTTTGCACTAACTACAACTTTTCCATACATGAAATCCTGCTTGTTCTGGGTAGTAACCTTACCGGATGTATAATAATCATCACCGGAAGCTGTCTTTGTCTTAATTGCCTTAAGAATAAGTTTATTGTCCCTAACAAATACGTTTTCCTCAGATGTTGTATACTCCTGAAGCTCTTCGTTAGTCCAACCAGGCTCATGGGGCTCATAGTTCCACATATTCATATCAAGCTTATCGCCATCGAATTCGTCATTCCAAAGAAGATCGTATCCGTCGTACTCAGGAATACTACTTTCCTTTGGCAAATTACTTTGCGTTGGCAAATCACTTTGTGTTGGTAAAATGCTTGGCGTTGGTAAATCGCCGCCTGTGCTTACACCACACCCTGAGATTGTAGCCATAATTACTATAGCTATTAGCAAGCCACATATCCTTGTAATTTTGTTTTTCATAGTACAACTTCCCTTCTAAAATAAAATACGGTTGAAATAATCCTATATGTATATTTTATTTAACTCAGAAAGCAATTCATATCAAAATTATGCACTATATATCATAATTTTGTTGTGGTTATTATTAGTGTGGGGTATAGTAATAATGAGGTGATAATTATAGATATGCTAAAGGCTCTAAGCGATATAGAGTTTCGTAACCGTGAATATATGATAAGCCATTTGCCTTATGATAGAGAAATGGCTTTTTATCAGAGCATAAAAATTGGTGATATCGAGGAAACCAAGCGACTATTTAAACCACTATGCAGTGAGGACTTTGGCATACTTAGCGAAAACAAATTGCGTAATCTCAAATATCACTTAGTAATTACAGTTGCATTCATAACCAGATACTGCATCGAAGGTGGGCTTGAAATGGAGACGGCATATAACCTCAGCGACATTTACATAATGCGAATCGACAAATGCCAAACAGAAAATGAGATAAATAAAATTCACCGTGAGCTTGTTGATTCATATGCTGAGCGTATGAATACCCTTCTTAAAAAGACATTGTTTTCTAAGTCAATAATGATTTGCATTGACTATATCTACGACAATCTTCACACTAAAATAAAGCTAGAAAATTTGTCTAAAGCTTGTGGTCTTAGTACTACATACCTTTCAAAGCTTTTTCATAAGGAGGTCGGCATTACAGTTACGCAGTATATTACCGAAAAAAAGATTGATGCAGCAAAAAACCTTCTCGGCTTTTCAGACTACACTTGTTCTGATATAGCAAACTTTCTATGTTTTAGCTCAGAAAGCCATTTTATTAATGTGTTCAGAAGATATACAGGCTACACACCTACAATATATAAAAATCATCATTTCAGAACAAAGCCTCAATTACTGTGATTTGATGTGATTAATAAATGTCTTTATCTAAAATACGAGGCTAAAGGCAATCGCACTTTTTTTCGAGTCATCTCAATTAGACCTAAATTAGTCATGCCAACTACTACGGTGTAAGTTTTATCATCTCTTACCCGTTGCTTTAAAGCCTTGAGTAGTTCCTCCTTGTGCTCCTTTTTTACCATATCTATAAAATCTATAATAATAATCCCACTTAAATTCCTCAACCTAATTTGCTGTGCTACAGCGTATGCCGCCTCTAGATTTATTTTGAGGGCAGTTTCCTCCATATCGATCTTTCCAATAAACTTTCCTGTGTTTACATCGATAACAGTCAGGGCCTCGGTCTTGTCAAAAATTAGATAAGCCCCACTTTTAAGCCATACCTTTCTTAAAAGCGCCCTATCTATTTCACTTTTCACCCCATAAAATTCAAACATGTCATATTCCTGATGATAGTATTTGACTTTTCCTCTTAGCGTCGGCTGCTCTTTAAGCTCTGAAACTATGTTTTCATAGGCTTCTTTATCATTAACCAATATTCGATTGGCATCGCTTGAAAGATATTCTCTTACCACAAAATCTATAATACCCGCCTCGGTGTGCAAGGTTCTAGGCACCTTGCCCTTTTGCTGCTGTTTATTTATATGACGCCATAAAGCTTGAAGCTCTTTAATATCATCTTCAAGTAAGTCTTCACTAACTTGCTCAGCGGCTGTTCTTATAATGATGCCACAAGGCTCTTCTTTCATATTTAAAGCTAGTTCTTTAAGACGTGTACGCTCTTGTTGGTTATCTATTTTTTTTGAAATACCGACGAAGTCTCCCTGGGGCATGAGCACGCTATATCTTCCTGCAAGCGTAATTTGGGTTGAGGCTCTTGCTCCCTTTTCTCCCACTTGATCCTTGATAATCTGAACGGTAATCTCCTGACCGGCCGATAAATATTGTGATATGTCTGGTAAATCATTTGATTTTATGAGTAATTCATCATTTTCGTTATAGTCGATGGGAATAGCATCCTTAACAGATAAATAGGCGTTCTTTTCTAGACCTATATCAATAAATGCAGATTGCATGCCCGGCATAACCCGCTCCACCTTGCCTCTATAAATATTGCCTACAAGGCTTTGGTTTTCAACATTTTCTACCCTGATATCTACAACCTGCTCATCCTCTAAAACTGCTAAAACTATTTGATTTTTTCCGACATCTATTAATATGTCCTTAATCATTGGCTACCTCAAACGGATCCTCCCATTTGTTTAACACAGATGTATACAATGCCTTCCTGTGTTGAGAAAGGATCTTTATCTCTAGCCCTGTCTCTTGGCTAAATGCCTCCATTAACAAATCAGCTCTCAAATTATCTTGAGATCCAGCACTTATAAATGCCCATAAACTATATGAATTAGTCTCTGCTTCTTTAGCCGAAAGTGAGTAAATCCAGGGCCTGATATCCACAGGCTTCTTCCCTTTTTTACTCTTCTTCATAACAATTATCTCTTTTTTACTAAGCATCTTATTAACATAGTCGTTTATCTCTATTGATTCGTCGTTATTACTTGTTTCAAATACTATCTCATACCTTGCCGACTTAATTTGATTCATTATATTTCCCTTAGCTGTAAGATTTACTGCTTCTACTACTCTTATACCTTCGGGCAATCCTTTATTTATAGCCTTAATAAAATCTTCGGGGGCAATATCCTCAGAAAACTCGATATCGGCATATTCACAATCGCTAGTAAGACCTATTGACATAGGTAGACCAAAAACCATCTTCTGTCTTGGATTAAAGCCTTGGCTGTATGCAACCGGAATTCTTGCACGTTTAATAGAGCGTTCAAATACTCTTAAAACATCAAGGTG
>CAYMAE010000040.1:2293-13576 GCA_964388375.1 uncultured Ruminiclostridium sp. | reverse complement strand
CCAACATGCGCCTTCTCATTTTCTCGAATCAAGAATTTCTTAGTTACGCCAATATTAATATGATCCCACGGCAATACCTCATTGTAATCTCTACTTCTGTTTGCATAAAACTCTGGAGATACTTCGCATTCTTCAAAGGCTTTCATCCACTTGTCAAAGGAAAAGAATTCATCCCATCCGTCAAATTTACAGCCCTTTTCCCATGCGGCATAAATAACCTTCCCTAGCCTTCTGTCACCTCTTGCAAGCACTGCCTCCAAAAAGCTTAGCTTGGCATCGTGATAATTATATTTAATCTTTCTCGTTCTTTTCTTTATTAGATTCTTAAGATGATACTGCTTTTCCATAAGGCTTTCTATGTCGTCCATAGGTTCCCATTGGAAAGGAGTAAATGGTTTGGGTATAAAGCATGAAGTGCTTAATGTGATATCAAGCGCGTTGCCATGCTCGCTCGAAATATTTCTGCAGGACTCAAGTAAGCTAATGCCCATATCCGAGATACCCTCTACATCCTCCATTGACTCAGTAGGAAGGCCTATCATGAAATACAGCTTGATATGCTTCCAACCACCTGCCACTGCAAGCGTTACAGATGTAATAAGGTCCTCGTTCGTTATCCCTTTGTTTATAACATCCCTCAGTCTTTGGGTCCCCGCCTCAGGAGCAAAGGTTAATCCACTTTTTCTTACTTTCGATGCTTTTTCCATAAGACCTAAGGAAAAATTGTCGACCCTAAGAGATGGCAAAGATAAGCTTACATTTTCAGCTTCAGTAAACTCCAAAAGATTATTGCATAAATCGGGAAGTTTAGAGTAATCGCTAGTACTTAATGATAAAAGAGAAATCTCATCATAGCCGGTCTTCTCAACCGAGCCTTTGGCTATATCATATAGCTTCTCATGGCTTCTTTCTCTTACAGGTCGATAAATAAAACCCGCCTGGCAAAAGCGACAGCCCCTGATACAGCCTCTGAAAACTTCAAGCATAATCCTATCGTGAACAGTGCCTATATAGGGCACGATTATATCCTCAGGAAAATCTACCGAATCTAAATCTTCAATTATTCGCCTTTTTATGGTCCCAGGTGCTTGTTCTGTATTTGGTCGCACCTCTTTAATTGTTCCATCCTCGTTATAAGAAACATCATAAAACGAGGGAACATACACTCCTTCAATTCTTGCAACCCTAATTAAGAAATCATTTCTAGACTCTCCAGCCTCTTTCCATGCATTATACTCATCAATAATTTCATGGATAACCTCTTCGCCCTCGCCAATAACAAAGAAGTCAAAAAAATCGGCCAAAGGTTCTGGATTGCATGCGCAAGGACCCCCTGCAATTACAAAGGGGCTGTTTTCTGCACGCTCGCTTGCATAAATGGGCACCCCACCTAAATCCAGCATGTTAAGGATGTTTGAATAGCTCATCTCATACTGAAGGGTGAAACCAATCATATCAAACTCATAGAGTGGCGAATATGTCTCAAGAGTAAAAAGGGGGATTTCTCTTTCGCGCATTATGCTCTCCATATCGGACCACGGTGCAAATGCTCTCTCACAATAGGTGTCTTCCCTTTTATTCATAATATGATAAAGAATTTTTAAGCCTAAGTGGGACATACCAATCTCGTAATCGTCAGGAAAGCAAAATGCAAATCGCATTTTAACATCATCAGGGTTCTTTTTGGCCATGTTCCACTCATTGCCTGTGTACTTTGCAGGCTTTTCAACATTTAAAAGTATAGTTTCATCTATTTTTAATTTCATCATTTTAAAGGATGCAATTAGGCACCCTATCCTCCAAGTGCATATACAGTTTATTTTATTCACAACCCTCAAGGGCCCGGATTCTCGTTCGAATGTGTTATAGACAATATTATGATACCCCATGATATCTAAAAAGACAAGGTAAGACATTCTTTACTTATGAAGCACTTTAACAAGATTAATATGTGATAATTACTGAAAATTACTGATAATTAATTATTATTTCCCATGTATTTTTCCCTTTAACAAAGCCATTCTATATTGTATTATTAAATTTATGATACAAAATGATAAAAAAAGGATAAATAATAAGAAGAAGAAGCAGACAAAAGTGGCCAATATTTAGGAGGGGGGTAGTCTAAATGGAAAAGTTCAATCATTCTTTGTTTGAGATTAGTGAAAACAAAAATAGATTTGTCGGCCTTACCTTGCAGTCAACCCCCGTGAGAGAGAGTCTAGAAGGATTAGATGAAGACCATATTTTACGTGACAATTTCTATAAGATAATTTCTCACGAGTTACGTACTCCCATTAATGTCGTACTAGGCTCGATTCAACTCTTCGAAATGATCGGCGATGACCCTTCAGTACGGTACAACCCCAATAAATTGAAGACTTACAATAGCATCATGAAACAAAACTGCTATCGTTTGTTAAGGTCAGTTAATAACCTAATTGATGTTTCCAAACTAAACTCTGGTGATTTAGGACTTTGCCTTGCAAATCACGATATCGTCCAAACCATCAAGAAACTTGTACAAGCCTCAAAACCATTTGCCTTAGAAAAAAACTTAAAAATTTGGTTCGGTTCTAGATATGATAGAATTATTTTTGCCTTTGATAAGGAAAAGCTTTCCCGAGCTGTACTCAATCTTATCTCTAATTCCATTAAATTTACTTCGCAAGGTGGCAATATTTTTATACATGTGCGAAAAAAGCAGGGTAAGCTGTACATATCAGTAAAAGATACAGGAATAGGGATTCCCGAGGGGCAATTAGATGGCATATTTAATAGCTTCGTTCAAGTAGATGACGGTTTATCACGTAACCATGAGGGAAGTGGCATAGGACTTACTCTTGTAAAAAAAATAGCATTTCTACATGGGGGCGATGTCAAAGTAAGAAGTCGCATAGGTAAGGGGTCAACCTTTACAATCAATCTGCCATTAAGAAAGACTACTAAGGCTAATTCGTCCGAAAATATTGCCACAGAATACAGCCTTTCACCACAGGAAATGGTAGCCGTGGAATTGTCGGACTTGTTTTAAATGTTTGTTAGTCTCTTAAGGCGCACATATAAAACAGCTATAACACATGTGTTGTAGCTGTTTTATATTTCTAGGTATTAATTTGTTTTGAAAATTAAGAATTCTTTGCTTCGAATTCTTTCATAAACTCAACTAAGGCCTTTACGCCCTCTACTGGCATAGCATTATAGATGCTTGCTCTCATGCCACCAACAGTTCTATAGCCTTTAATATTTGCTATACCCTTTTCAGCAGCTTCTTTAATAAACTTCTTATCAAGATCTTCATTTCTCGTTACAAAGTTTACATTCATAAGTGAACGATAAGGCTTTTCAACAGTACCTTTATAGAGCTTAGAATTATCTATGCACTCATAAAGCATCTGTGCTTTTTCCTCATTGTTTTTCTGTATTGCTGCAACGCCACCGTTTTTCTTAACCCATTCATATACCAGACCACATATATAAATACTGTAGCATGGTGGTGTGTTGTACAAAGAGTCTTTCTCTGAGTGAGTTTTGTATTGTAACATAGTTGGAACTAACGGGTCAGTATCCTTAATAAGGTCTTCACGAACAATGACAACTGTTACCCCTGCAGGGCCCATGTTTTTTTGTGCACCAGCATAGATTAATCCAAACTTTGAAACATCATAAACCTCAGATAAAATATTAGAGGACATATCTGCAACCAAATCAACATTATCAAGGCAAACGATGTCCTTATCACTGATTTTAGTTCCATATACGGTGTTATTAGTAGTAATATGAAGAAAATCTGCATCACTGCGTAAATCAGATTTATCTAATTTTGGAATATACGTAAATTGCTTATCTTCGGAAGATGCAACGGCCTTCGCGTCAAGGTACTTTGACCCTTCCTTACAAGCCTTCTTCGCCCAATTACCAGTAATAAAATAATCAGCTTTACCACTGTTTTTTAGATTCAATGGAATCATAGAAAACTGCAAATGCGCGCCACCTTGTAAAAATAGCACCTTGTAGTTATCCGGAATATTCATTATCTCGCGAAGGTCTCTCTCGGCCTTCTTTTGAATACCATCATACCAAGATGATCTGTGACTCATCTCCATAACTGACATGCCAGAACCTTTATAATCTAAAAGCTCATCGGTTGCCTGCTTTAGGACTTCTTCGGGAAGAGTACCTGGACCTGCTGAAAAATTAAACACTCTCGACATATTGGGCTCACTCCATTTCTTATAAAAAATCTTATTATTTAGAATTTAAAGTTTGTTATTATATTAACACTTCAGTGTATAAAAGTCTATATTACTATTTCAACAAATAAAGTACTAAGATGGACGGTTTTTCTGTGACACAAGGGGACGTAAACAGTGTAACGAACTAAATTCTTGATTTAAAGTCCTCGTATCCAAAGGTGCGAACCATGTGAAACTTACCATCTGCTGTCTTCCATACAATTGATGGCAGCGGCATACCATTAAATGTATTAGTTTTTACCATAGTATATAAAGCCATGTCCTCAAAAACAAGTTCATCGCCGTGTTCTAAGGGCTTGTCAAACGAATAGTCGCCAATAATATCACCCGCAAGGCAGGTAGGTCCCGCCAGTCTATAGGTATACTGTTTTTGTCCAGGTTCTCCCGCTCCGGTGACAGGTGGACGATATGGCATTTCAATTACATCGGGCATATGGCATGCGGCAGATGTGTCAAGAATAGCAATATCAATCTCATTGTGCACTATTTCAAGCACACTCGAAATTAGAAAACCTGCATTAAGCACCACAGCCTCACCTGGTTCTATATATACCTCTACCTTATAGGTCTCTCGAAGCCTGTTAATTATCCTTATTAGTTTATCAATATCATAATCATTGCGAGTTATATGATGTCCCCCACCAAGGTTAAGCCATTTCATGCCCTTTAGATACTTTCCAAACTTCTCTTCAAAGGCTAGAACCGTAGTTTCTAAATCATCTGAGTTCTGCTGGCAAAGTGTATGAAAATGTAGTCCTGCCAAGGACCCAAGAATTGATTCGTCAAAATTATCCAAGGTTGTGCCCAGCCTTGAGCCAGGCGAGCAGGGATCATATATGGCATGGCCTTCTTGGGTTGAACATTGTGGGTTTACTCTTAGCCCAATGGATTTTCCTCTACTGATGGCCTTCTTAGCAAATTTTTTCACCTGAGCAGGAGAGTTGAATACAATGGTATCTGAATAATTCAAAATCTCGTCATATTCACTTTCCTTGAAAGCTGGCGAAAACACATGTGTCTCCCCGCCGAATTTTTCAGACCCAAGCCTCGCCTCGTAAAGACCACTTGCCGTAGTTCCTGCGAGATATTCTCTTATAACGGGGTAACTGTAATACATTGAATATGCCTTTTGGGCCAGGAGAACTTTGCATCCAGATTTACGTGCAACATTCTGCAAAATCTCTAAGTTTCGCCTAAGCAGCATTTCATCTACCAGAAAGTAGGGTGTATTCAATTGTTCTCTGTCTAATGTGTTTGCCATTGCTTGGTCAGCCTCCAGATATAATGCAAGGGTACAGTGTTCCTGATGTCAATCTTCTACTAGAACAGGGTTGTCATTAATTTGCCAGGGTAGGCCGTATGTGTTTAGTGCGTCCATGAAAGGATCGGGGTCGAACTCTTCTAATGTGTAAACACCGGGCTTGTTGTACTTGCCAGTAAGCATCATCATAGCGCCTATCATGGCAGGAACACCGGTAGTATAGGATATGGCTTGGGAACCAACCTCTCTATAGCATTCCTGATGGTCGCAGATGTTATAAATATATGCAGTCTTACTCTTGCCGTCCTTTGTTCCTTGGAAAATGCACCCTATATTGGTCTTGCCTACAGTGCGTGGTCCTAGGGTAGCAGGGTCTGGCAGAAGCTCTTTTAGAAATTTTATAGGAACAACTTCATTGCCCTCATACATTATAGGTGTAGGAGAAAGCATCCCAACATTTTCTAAGCATTTCATGTGAGTCAAATAGCTTTGCCCAAATGTCATGTAAAAGCGAATCCTCTTAACACCAGGAATATTCTTAGCCAGAGACTCTATTTCCTCATGATGTAATAGATACATATCCTTCATTCCAACTTGGTCAAAATCATATTCACTTTTAATGCTCATAGGTGGAATCTCTACCCAACGGCCATTTTCCCAATACGAGCCAGGTGCAGATACTTCTCTTAGATTTATCTCAGGATTAAAGTTTGTGGCAAACGGATATCCATGGTCTCCACCGTTACAGTCCAAAATGTCAATTGTGTCTATGGTGTCAAATAGATGCTTTTGCGCATAGGCACAAAACACCTGTGTAACACCAGGGTCAAAGCCCGAGCCAAGTACAGCTGTAAGACCTTTATCCTTATACTTATCTCTATATGCCCATTGCCATGAATAATCAAAATATGCCGAAAAGCCCTCTTCCTCACAGCGTTTTTCATATATTTCACGCCACTTTGGGTCATCAATATTCTCAGGCTCATAATTTGCAGTATCTAAATAATTAACTTTACATGCCAAGCATGCATCCATTATAGTCAGATTCTGATATGGTAGGGCAATGTTCATAACCAAATCTGGCTGTACGCTTTTTATCAGCGCTATTACCTCATCCACATTATCTGCATCAACTTGAGCGGTGGTTATCTTGGTTTTTGTCTTTCCCTCTAGCTTATTCTTTAAATCATCACATTTTGATTTTGTTCTGCTAGCTATACAAATTTCTTCGAAAACATCACTTACTTGGCAACATTTTTGTATGGTTACAGATGCAACGCCGCCACAGCCTATAATTAATACCTTACCCATAAATCTTAATCCTCCTTTTGACTAAATTTATTCTCATACAATGCTATAAGCATCTCTCTAACTATTTTACAGGCAACTATGGTTGATACCCCACTTTGATCATAATGTGGATTAAGCTCATTCACGTCTAAGCCTATCACATTTGCGTTAGAGCACACCATAGTAACTGCCTTGCGAAGCTCTTCAAAGGATACTCCTCCAGGCTCGGGGGTACCTGTGCCCGGAAACACCGATGGGTCAAGAACATCTAAATCCACTGTGAAATATACTGGTTTGCCTTTGAGGCTATTTAATGTATCACTTAAGCCGTCGAAGTCAAACATTGTGGTTTTAACATGCGCCTTACCCCAATCAAGCTCTTGTCTATCAGCAGAACGAATGCCAAATTGAAAGATTCTATTATCTCCAACTATGTCCCAGCATCTGTGTATTACACAGGCATGTGACAGTCCCACCCCTAAGTAATCATCACGCAAATCTGCATGCGCATCAAGGTGTATGATATTTATATCAGGATACATGTCAAATGCGGCCTCAAAGGCACCTAAAGTAACTAAATGCTCTCCACCTAGCATGAAGGGAAGCTTTTTATGGCTTAGTATTAGTTTGGCCCTTTCTTTAATCAGCTCAAGAGCTTTCTTAGTATCTCCAAAAGGTAGTTCTATATCACCACTGTCCATAATATCCATGTCTATTAAATCTTGACAAAGATAAGTGCTATAGCTTTCTATTCCATAGGATTCTCTTCTAATTGCACTACTTCCAAATCGAGCCCCTGGCCTGTATGATGTCGTAGAATCAAAGGGAGCTCCAAATAGAATAATCCTAGAGGCTTCGTAATCCTTATCACATTCTAAAAAGGTTTCAGTGTTCACTCTCAACATCTTTTAACAGCTCCTCTACATACGCTGGGATATAAAACGCTCCCTTATGCAGCATGGTTGTATAGTAACGACATTTTATTCCCCTGTTATTCCATCTTACATCATCTAGATTCTTAAGCGGATGATATTTTTTAGACGCAAATCCAAAAAGCCAATGTCCTGATGGGTATGTGGGAATATGCGCCTGATAAACTCTGCTTATTGGGAATGACTCTACAATGCGCTTATGAGCACGTTGACAGGCAATTGCGTCCTCTTTGTAAAAAGGACTTTCATGCTGATTCACCATAATTCCGTCTTCTCTCAAAGCCTTATAGCAATTACCATAGAATTCACGCGTAAACAAGCCTTCTCCTGGGCCGAAGGGATCAGTTGAATCAACAATAATGAGATCATAGCATTCATCGCATGAACGAATAAATTTAAGACCATCCTCGTAATGTATGAAAACACGTGGGTCATCGAGCTTACAGGCTGTTTGAGGTAGATATTTTTTACATACCTCCACAACCATTTCATCAATTTCAACCATGTCAATGTGCTCAATTTCAGGGTATTGTACCAGTTCACGGATAACCCCACCATCGCCTGCACCAATAACCAATACATCCTTAACATTTGGATGAACTGCCATTGGAACATGGGTAATCATCTCATGATAAATAAACTCATCCTTTTCGGTCAACATTATAAATCCATCGAGTGTTAAAAACCTTCCATATTCATAAGAATCAAAAACATCAATCCGCTGAAACTCGCTCTCAGCAGTGTATACCTGCTTATCAACTCTGATTGACATCTTTACATTAGGTGTGTGAACTTCCGAAAACCATAATTCCACTGTTAATAACCCCCATTCAATACATTTAGGCGTTTAATTTCCGGATCTTCAGGTCCAGTCATAGAACAGCCCTTTTCCTTGGCATATATAATGTAATCCAGGACTTCATCGGTGATGCGTTCACCTGGCGCGATTATAGGAATACCTGGTGGATAGCACATAACAAATTCATTGCAAACCCTTCCTAAGGTATCTTCTATGGCGATGGACTCCTTATCAGCGTAGAAAGCCTCCTGAGGAGTAACCACAACAACAGGTTCAATGTACTCTTGCTTCATAAGGCCAGCTTTATTCTTACCAAATCGCCTTCTGATTTCAGAAAGAGCGCTTACTAATCTCTCTACTTCCCTACGCCTATCGCCTATGGAGAAGTATGCAAGAATGTTTCCTAAATCACCGAATTCTATTTGGATGTCATATTCATCTCTTAAATAATCATAGACCTCAATCCCAGCTAAGCCTACATCCAAGGTGTTGATAGAAAGCTTGGTAACATCAAAGTCGAAGACACTATCGCCATTAATAATCTCTTTGGAAAAGGCGTAGTAGCCTCCTATGCGATTGACCTCCGAACGAGCGTATTCAGCCATTTCGATTACCTTGGCGAATGACTCGCGCCCTCTTAAAGCCAAATTACGTCTTGAAATATCCAAGCTAGAAAGCAGTAGATATGAGCCACTGGTAGTCTGAGTTAGATTGATTATCTGGCGCACATGCCCCTCACCCATCGAAGAACCTATTAATAGTAATGAGCTTTGGGTAAGACTTCCTCCCGATTTATGCATGGATACAGCCGACATATCAGCTCCTGCAGCCATGGCCGAAACAGGCATATTATCACCAAAATAAAAATGCGTGCCGTGAGCCTCATCTACAAGGCATAGCATACCATTTTCATGCGCTAGATTCACAATTGTACGAAGATCTGAGCAAATACCGTAGTAGGTAGGATTATTGACCAGTATGGCTTTTGCATCAGGATTCTCTAAAATTGCCTTTTTGACAGCATCTACACTCATGCCCAAGGAAATTCCTAAGCGATTATCGCCTTCTGGGTTAACATATACAGGGATGGCTCCACAAAGTACCATAGCTCCCATTACACTGCGATGTACATTACGAGGAAGAATAATCTTGCCTCCCCTTTTTGCAACTGAAAGGACCATGCTTTGTACAGCAGAAGTGGTACCACCCACCATCAAAAAGGCATGGGCTGCACCAAAGGCTTCGGCTGCTAGCTCCTCAGCCTCCCTAATAACAGAAATCGGATGAATGAGGTTGTCAAGCGGCTTCATAGAATTAACATCAATGCTTACACATTTTTCGCCTAAAAGCTCTGTAAGTTCAGGGTTGCCCCTGCCCCGCTTATGACCGGGAACATCAAAGGGAACAATTCGGCTTTGCTTAAGTTTCTCGAGCGCTTCATATATAGGCGCCCTCTCCTGTGATAAATTTTTCAAACTTGTACCCCTTTCTAATTTCCTCATCTCCCGCTTTTAAAGATCTCTATCATTTCTCGTCTTACATTAGCGGCATATTCTTTTTTTACCTCATCAGGGATATCATTAACATTTGTGTGAAATAAATATTCCTGTAAGTCGATGTTCTTTAGCATCATCTTCGTATGATAGATGTTTGCCTCAGCCACATTCATATCCTCGGCCTCATACATATTAAGTATTTGAGGCGAAATATAATCTCTAATTGAATTAACCTTATGGTCTGTAAAATGTTTTTTACCGTTTACATCTCGGGTAAAACCTCTCACCCTGTAGTCCATAGAGATAACATCCGAATCAAATGAACCAATAAGATAATCAAGGGTTGAAAGAGGCGTTATCTTGCCACATGTGGTTACATCAACATCAACCCTAAATGTGGCCAAGCATGTGCCGGGGTGATATTCAGGGTAAGTATGCACCGATAGATGACTTTTATCTAAATGGGCAAGTTGTATTTCTCCCGGAGGAACCATAGAGCCTTCTGCTATTAAGATGGATACAGACGCGCCTTGTGGATCATAATCCTGGCGAGAAATATTAAGCACTGTGGCCCCTATCATATCGGTAAGATAAGTTAATATATTAGTAAGGCGTTCAGAATTATATTGCTCGTCAATATAGTCAATATAATCACGCTGCTCGCCTGCATTTCTTGCGTAGCATAAATCATAAATATTGAAGCTTAGGGATTTCGATAAATTGTTAAACCCATACAACTTTAGCTTTTCAATCATGTCGTACTCCTTTTGTAGCAACAGTAGCTAAAAATCCACCTTGTATATACTAAATAAAGCGATACGCATACGCATATCGCTTGTGAAATACAAATCAATTATTGATTCTACTCATTACTTTAGGAAGAAAGCACAAAATTATTCTATGGATATCCTTTGTACTATTATTCGATGTCCCCGGTATGAGTTTATCATTCAGAGTCTATATAGCAAATACTTACTTTTACTACTCTTATTGACCGTTTTACAAGTTGATGCGCATATTCGCTTTGGTTATTTAGTAACCAACTTATAAAATTGAGCTTCTAACTCAATCAATAATGGTAACCATTGTTACCATTCGGCAGTTGACCTGGCTGTCCGTATGGCCATTTGACCCAATATAGGGTGGTCTGAAATATTTGCATGGATACTCAGTAAAACTCATATCACATGACATCTATATTTTAAGAAAAAATTCTAACCTTGTCAATAGCTCATATTTAAATACGATT
>CAYMAE010000040.1:0-2193 GCA_964388375.1 uncultured Ruminiclostridium sp. | reverse complement strand
CTATATTTTAAGAAAAAATTCTAACCTTGTCAATAGCTCATATTTAAATACGATTGAGGCTTGCTGAATAAACAACAGTAATTTGACTAAAAAGCAGCCTTAGATAAATTGCTAAGACTGCTTCTTGTACACATTAAAATACGCGAATACGTCTACTTTTCACTCTCAATGAACCTTTGCAAAATTGCAGCCACTTGGCAGCGCTCAGCATTGCCTGTAGGATCAAGGATGCTGTTGTTGCCTACAATCAGGCCTTTTGCATTGGCCCATGCCATTGCTTCTTTACCTGATGCGGTCAGATTGATTGCGTCGGTATAATCTGAGAGATTCGCCCTAGCTGATACATCATAGCCCTTAAACTTGGCATAATTCATTAGAATCATAGCCATCTGCTCGCGGGTTATGTAATCCTCAGGACCGAACTTGCCATTGCCATAGCCACTGATAATCTTGTTTTCAGCTGCCCAAATAACGGCGTTGGTATAATACTTGTCTGAAGCAACATCGTTGAAAGGATTTACTGAACTTACCTTTGGTGAGCCTTCCAGACGATAGAGAATGGTCATTAGCATGGCGCGCATGGTGGAATCATGAGGACTGAACAACATAGGATCAGTACTGGTTCCTACCATGAGAGAGTTTTCATAGACATATCTTACTGAATCATAGAACCAGATTCCTTTATTTACATCCACGAAAGGATTTACATAAGTATAAGGATCTTGCCCCACAACGTAAATTGAAAGGTGATCAAGGTCAAAGCTTACCATACCATTTGCGAAAGTGCAGTTTAGCTTTTCTAACTCGCCCTCGTCATTTAAGTACCATACTGCCACAGGTTTAGGACCGTCATATGGGACGCTGACCGTAAGCTTTCCATCAAAGCTGGTAATCTTCTTACCGTTTGATACAAGGTTTATATCCAGTACGATATCGCTGCTCTTAACAGCTTCTTTTTGAGCGCTGTTAAGAGAATCTACTGTTACTTGCTTAAGCTCAATGTCCAACCTGCTTACTGTTGTCTGTTCGATGATAGAAGCAGCCGCTTCATTATCTAGTGTAATTGTTCCTGCCGGAAGCTTAATCATTACATCAAGGCCCGCATCATCAAAGGCAGCAAGTGCTGATTTAGGAAGGTCAACTGCATTTGTTCCGCTTACTTTTGAAAGGTCGAATATGGCTTTGCCTTCTGTACTCTTATCTATAATCTCATTTGCCTTATCTGTAGACAAGAACAAGTATGCCTTACCACCAGTGGTGGAATACCTTACATCTACCTCACCGTCTGCGGCTGGGAATGTATTGGTGGTAATAGGTGCAGCACTGCCCCCTCCACCACCGCTATATCCGCCACCGCCGTTGTCGTCTTTGCCACCAGATTCTTTTACAAATGCGATATTGTCCATATACATTTTTCCTGCATAATCACTTTCTACGTCTGCAACAACAATTGTGATATCGCGTAAAACGGTGTCAGCTTCAAATACCTTATCATCGGCTATATTGTCTAAATCAAAGCTGGCCTCAAAGTGATAAAGACCATCATCTGTTTTTCCCATAGCTGATAATGACTCTAAAGGAATATCATAGTTTTTGCCAGCCTGAGCCCAGTAGCCAAGACTAGGAGGTGCAAAAGCAAGATTTATTGATAGTGTCCCTTCGCTTGCACGTACAGGGTCTAGATAGAAATCAAATGTAAGATACCTATTGTCTTCACGGGTTGCATTAATACCGACTAACATGATACGAGGAGCTGAAGCCCATCCATCCTCAGGTTTAACCTCTGGATAAGCAACTTCCCAAGAAATAGCCTTTGACGCGTTTGCCTCAATTATGGTCAATTCGCTCTTAACTCCTGAACCTGTATCCCAGCTCCAGCCTTGTCTGGTGTCGTCTTCAAAATTCGAAGGAAGAGCGCCTGTTCCCAATGGAGCATGTACAATTGGATTTTCAACAACTGCACGATTTCCTGATACTGAAATATTATCTAGACAGATAACATCTAAATTTTCAACACCAACAAAGAAAATAATATTATTCATTATACTGTCTTCACTATCTTTCGCAATTGCATCAAAGTTGGGAGAATCTGCTGTTGTAATAGTTAAGACTGCTTTATATGTCCCATCTTCCTGAAGCACAAAATCGTCTGCAGTTACTTTACCTGGTTTCTCTGGATTAGCCCATCCATTT
>CAYMAE010000039.1:18473-21591 GCA_964388375.1 uncultured Ruminiclostridium sp. | reverse complement strand
GGTACGAATCCGTTTTCAAGAAGAAAGGAAGGAGCCCAAGTGTTTCTAGTTACATAAAAGTTTTTCTTATTTACACCATGTTTGTTGCGACCATGCTCATTTATGACATAATCGTAAACCAGCTGCGCTGATTGCTTTGCAAGTGTTTCTCTATAAAAAATAGAGAAACCGTTAATTTTGGATATATCAACATTATCGCCCATGCTGTTAGAGTGGAGCGATATGAACATATCTGGGCGTGCTTTTCGTGACATACTAAGCCTGTTTGCCAATGAAATAGTTGAATCGGCAGTTCTAGTCATAAGGACATTTGCACCTAGGCCTTCTAATTCTTTTTTTAGCTTAAATGCGAAGTCTAGATTTATAGATTTTTCAGCATATAGAAGACCTAATGGGCCTATAGCACCTGGCTCAGTACCACCGTGACCTGCATCAAGCATTATTGTAATGCCTGTAAGTGGATTCAACTCATCTGTTATTTTAGGTTTATGCTTTAGAACCAGTCTAATACCCGTATCGGTTCTTTCAATATAATAGCCCTCAATGATTTTACCCTCTTGCTTAGTAAATATATACTCTGTATCAAAAAGGGTAATTGACTCATCAATTTCTGATATGAGGCAATCGTCTGGAAGCTTGGGAAGCACTGCGGAGGATGGAGCCGACACATTAAGTAAGACTTTTTCTCCATCATAGGAAACTATGGAAGCAGCAGGAGATGTCATAGCGAGCTCAAAGATATCACATTCGTCTCCAACATTATACGCAGTAGACCTTATAACTGGCCTTTTATAAGAAGGATCATTGTAGATTTCGACTTTGCTTTTGAATACCCATTGCCCCGAGGATAGACGAGCATAGCTGCCTGTCATGCCGGTGATATAATCTACCATTCCACCATACAACTCGTACGCCGACCCATTCCCTGAAACTGGCGCATTATAGGTGTCAACCACATCATAGGCTGCTTTTGCAAGGTAGCGTGAACCTTTAAGGATAACGCCGACATTTGCAGGAGCCTTTTGAGATTTAACAGTTCCCTTGTAATTAACTGTGTAAACTGGTGCACCTAAGTTAACATTTCTCGGAGAACCAGAGAAGGAGGGCATTGTATATACGAGCGAATAAGTAGCTTTATATAGCTCAGAAGGATTTTTAGGGCCTGAGGTTTGATTCATGTTATAGGATGTACCATTTAACTTGACACTAACACTAGCACCAGCAGGAGCCTGACAGGAAAGCGTTATTTTCTCTCCGGGCATCCAATATTCCTGAGACTGAGGGAAGGTAGATGAAACAGGGATTTCAACCTTGCTCATCTTTTGGGCTCCTGAGGGTGAAGCTTTCCTCGTAATGGTGCAGGTTTCCCTTACGCCATTCTGAGTGAAGGTAAAGGCATTTGCACCCTCAGAAAGAGGGACAAGCATTCCAAAATATCCTTGAGGAGAGCGGTTTTCAACCACCTTACCATTTAAATAAAGAGGCAATGATGAATCTGACGAGCCGTTTAAATAAAAGGATTTAAGGCTCGTAGACATATTAGAGGATGGGCGCGATATATTTAATTTTCTTTGTGGGAGTTTTCCATCTCTAGCATCAAAGATTGTTTTAACCGAGTAAGTAAGATCTGGCCTTTTAGCCATCTCATTATATGTAAATAATACACTTCCTTTGATAATACTACTGCTTTCATTCATCCTCAACTGTCGTTCTATTTCACTTGTTCCATACCAAGGGCTCGAGGAGCTTGTATTGTTGGATTTATAAGCGGCTTGGCCTATATATAAATCGACATCAGAGCCTTTAACAGCATTTTCCCACCATATAGACAGCTTCTCATAATCGGCTACAGAATATCCGATGTTCCAATATATTTGTGGAAGGATATAATCTATTAGACCGTTATTGATCCAATATATAGAGTCGGCGTAGTGGGAGTAATACGATTGAAGGCCTTTTGTGTCACTTCCTAAAGGATTACTATCTTTATTGGCCCATATACCAAAGGGGCTTATGCCAAATCGCACATTGGTTCGTCCAGTTGCTTTAATGGCGTTAGAGACATCTCTTACAAGAGTATTTACATTGTCACGACGCCAATCGTCTAGACTCAATCCCGATTTATTATATTTTTTATAGGCATTAGAGTCTTTAAAATTACTATCAGGATAAAAATAATCATCAAAGTGAATTCCATCGACATCATAGTTTTCAACGATTTCAATAACTCCGTCAATAATTAACTTTTGCACCTGAGGAATCCCAGGATTAAAATATAGATTGCCGTCAGCATGCTTTACCACCCACCCAGGATTCTTTATGGCTGGATTTGATGGATGGAGAGAGGCAAAATCATGAGCAGGATCTTTGGTTGTTTTTTTCGTTACTCTATATGGGTTAATCCATGCATGGAGCTCAATGCCACGCTTATGAGCCTCGCTAACCCAGAATTCAAGAGGGTCGAATTGGTTTGTAGGTGCAGCACCTTGCTTTCCTGTTAAATACTTAGACCAAGGAAAGATTTCAGACTGATAATAGGCGTCGGCCGTTGGACGAACCTGCAAGAACACTGCATTAAACCCAGTAGCTTTTGCGTAGTCCAATATCTCGATAGCTTCGCTTTTTAAAATATCAGATTCTGGAGTTGGATTAATGGGATAGTCAATATTCACCACAGTGGAAACCCATAAACCACGAAAGTCTATTACTTGGGCGTTCTCATCATTACTACCACTATAAGCTATTATACTAGGCGCTATAGAAGCATCAAACTGATCCTCCGCGGCTGCAAAGGCCGAATGACTTAGCGTTAGACAAAGAATTAAAAGAAAACTTACTACTCTCTTTAGGTATTTCATAGCACACCCCAACATATTTATTCTACTTCCTCAATTTTAGCATATATAGCCGTTGATTTTCATCATTCAACATGTTTTTTAAAAAACTTGTAATAGTAGGGCAACAGAAGTAGAATAAAAAGCTATGATTTAGGGTGTATTCTATTTTGAGCTAAATATACGATTGACTAGGCTTTTGAGCAGCGATTGTTTTTCCTGTGCTGCAACATTGTTATTTGTATTCACAGAAGGCATATTTGTGCTAGCTTTAGTAGTGGTCG
>CAYMAE010000039.1:0-18373 GCA_964388375.1 uncultured Ruminiclostridium sp. | reverse complement strand
CTTTTTCTTCAATCATAGCTCCAATATGCTCTTCAATCTCATAAAGACTCATTATATCATCGCTAGTAACAAGCGAAATTGCCTTCCCCTCGTTTCCTGCTCGTCCTGTACGGCCTATTCTATGGACATAGCTGTCCTTTTCACCCGGCACATCATAATTAATAACTAAGGATAAATCATCCACATGAATACCCCTTGCAGCAACATCAGTGGCAACTAGGAGCTGTACTTGACCATGCTTGAATTGTCCCATGGTCTTAAGTCTTTTGCTCTGTGGGATATCACCATGGAGAGCTTGGGAAGCATATCCTTTTCTTAAAAGAAAGTTATGAACTCTGTCAACAGTCATTCGTGTGTTGCAGAAAATTAAACAACTCTGGGGTTTTTCCATCAAAAGAAGATTATTCAGCCAAGTACGTTTCTGATTATGCTCAACACGGTAATATAATTGTTCTATTGTGTCAACAGTCATTGTAGGAGACTCTATTTCAATGGTTACAGGTTCCTTCATATATTTCTGACAAATATCCTTGACTTCATAGGGGATAGTAGCAGAAAACAGGAGAGTTATCCTATTCTTGGGTAATTCCTTAATAATTCTGACTACCTGATCAATAAAGCCCATGTCAAGCATTCTATCGGCTTCATCAAGCACAAAAAAGCGAATATTCTTAGTTATGAGATTTCCTTGTTTGATATGGTCAAAAACTCTTCCGGGTGTTCCTGATACAATGGAAGGTCCCTTTTCAAGAGCTTGTTTCTCTATTACTATATTGTGCTGGCCATATACAGCTGTTGTTTTATGGGCAGTATGCTTAGCCATGAGCTTCAAATCATTTTCGACTTGTACAGCTAGTTCCCTAGTTGGCACTAGCACCAAGCCTTGGGGGCCTCGTTCATTAGAATCAATCATTTGAAGCATAGAAACGCCGTAAACAGCCGTTTTTCCACTTCCGGTTTTAGACATTACAGTTAAATCTTTTTGATTTAAAATGTGGGGAATTGCTTCTTTTTGCACCGGTGTGGGTGTTTCAAAACCCATCTCAGTTAGTGCTTTCAAAATTGGTGTTATGATACCTAGTTCTTCAAAAGTGTTACTCATTATTACTCATCTTTCATGTTAAATTTTTTATTTTTTACTCATTAAAGCAACTTATGCTGCTAGGCCTGCCTAGGAGGACGGCTGTTTAATGTTTCAATGCTTTCGGGCACCCGTTCGATCTTTGATTACGGTAACAGATGAGGTTATTATATCACACCATTAGTTTACAGCATAGTGGGTTGTGTTTTTCTTCATAGTAATTATTCATGACTATGAGGGCATTTCCAAGGCCTAGAAAGCGGGATAGAGAGTGGGTTGATTAGCTTAGAAATGTTTGGCTTTATTGTTTATTTATAGAGTCGAGCTTTGTAAGAGCAACGACGCAGATATAGTATTGATAAAAGTAGCGAGCCTTTATTCTCGTTACTATGATTTGGTATGATAAATTGGATGACAAATGGTTGACTATGCATCCATAAACGATTTATTATATATGAATGAGTGAACTAGAAAAGCTAGAAAAACAAGAAGAACTAGAAAAACAAGAAAAAGCAAAGAAAAAATTTAGAATAGGGCTACGAACGGTAAAGACAGTTGTCGCAGTCTTTATTAGTTGTCTTATTAACTTTTTTCGTGGTGTGGATCCTATACAAAGTGCCGTTGCAGCTATTTTATGCATTCGACCCGATACGAAAGATACTATCAGCCAAGCTCTAACAAGAATAATTGGTACACTTATTGGAGGTATAACCGGTGCCTTAGTGTTGCTGTTATTTTTGCAGGTGGGAATTCCATATAACTCGCTTATTTCCTATTTGATTCTTTGTATTTTGCTTATCCCTGTTATTTATATACCTGTTAGGCTCGGATGGCCAGAGGCCACAGCTCTTACATGCATTGTGTATGTGGTAGTAGCCTTAGGATATACAGGCGAGCTTACTCCCGTACAAATGGCCTTTGAACGTATTGTAGATACCCTGTTGGGCATTGCAGTTGCAGTACCGATAAATGCATTATTCCCAAGACGCAGCAAGGACAATGCTGCGACAAATGATGTATGTACTGTTGATAGAGATTCTGTTGAGGCAGAGGATACTAATACAATAGTTAGTGATGAGGACGGTACTAATATCTAAAGCATGTGGTCAGATGGTCATCAATAATCCCGGTAGCCTGAAGATGTGAATAGATTATGGTACTGCCCAAGAAGGTAAAACCACGTGATTTCAAGTCTTTGCTAACCTTATCTGAAAGCTCTGATGTGGTGGGGACCTGTGAAAGCTCAGTCCAATGACCTTTAACAGGTTTATCATTTACAAAGTGCCAAATATATTTATCGAAGCTGCCATAATGCTCTTGGATTTCTAGAAAGCAACGAGCATTATTGATTGAAGCGATAATTTTTCTTTTATTCCTAACTATACCAGCGTTTTGCAGAAGTTCACATATTTTATTCTCATCATATTGGGCAACTCTAACTGGATCAAACCCGTCATAGGCAGCCCGATAATTTTCTCTTTTTCGTAATATTGTAATCCAGCTTAAACCGGCTTGAGCGGATTCAAGAACTAAAAATTCAAAGTGCTTCTGATCGTCGTGAACAGGAACACCCCATTCTTCGTCGTGATATTTTATATACAACTCATCAGTTCCGCACCAAGGGCATCTATTCAAGAAAATCACTCCTTTATTAATATTATATAATTATTTCTAAATTGTACAAGTATAGTAAAAGGACAACATTCCTCCATATATACTTTCGAAGGAATAATTAGAAAAAACGGGGTACATTTATAGATAGATTATATTACATTATCTTAAATGAACAATATAAAAAATTATCGTACAATTGCAATTGAAAAGTGTTATTATGTGTGATAGTTTTATATTGTTTAAATGATTCGATTCCAAGGGGGAAAATCCAGTGGTTTTTTCAAGCTTATTATTCTTATGCAATTTCTTGCCTATATGTTTAGGGTTATATTACTTAATAAAGAATAGAACATATCGTAATTGGATTCTAATTATTGCATCATTGTTTTTTTATGCTTGGGGCGAGCCTCTATGGATTTTACTATTGCTAGCATCTACATTCCTTAGCTATTATTTTGCATTAATGATAGAAAAGCATAGTAAGACCTCTAAAGGTAAAGCCTTTATGATTCTTGGAATTGCACTTAATATACTTATATTAAGCTTCTTTAAGTATTCGGGCTTCTTAGTTGATAATATTAACCTCATTGCCGGAACAAACATTCAATTTAATCAGATAGCTCTACCAATAGGAATATCATTCTACACTTTCAAGATCATCTCGTATCTTGTGGATGTGTATAGGGGGGAAGCGGAAGCTCAAAAGTCTCCTTATAAGATTTTGCTCTATGTATCGATTTTTCATCAAGTTATGTCCGGACCTATTAGTAGATATAAGGACATAGCACATCAGATTGATAACAGAGTTGAAACTCTTAAGGATTTTAACTACGGTGTGAGTCGATTTGTTATTGGCCTTGGAAAGAAGGTTATCTTATCAGGACTTGCAGCAAAAGCTGGAGAGGCCTTTATTGGAGTAGATTACTCAAAATTACCAGTTTTAGGAGCATGGTTCGGCATATTTATGTTCAGCATGCAGTTGTATTTTGATTTCTCTGGGTATTCAGATATGGCTATAGGGCTTGGTCGCATGTTTGGTTTTAAATATGATGAGAACTTTAACTACCCTTATATTTCTAAATCAGCTACAGAATTTTGGCGCAGATGGCATATTTCTCTTGGGAGCTTCTTTAAAGAATATGTATACATCCCTCTTGGTGGAAATAGAAAGCACCAATTTAGAAATCTACTTATTGTCTGGGCGTTAACAGGGCTTTGGCATGGAGCAAGCTGGAATTTTGTTCTGTGGGGCTTATATTATTTTGTTCTTATTATTATAGAAAAAACATTATTATTAAAACTATTTGAGAAAACACCAACTATTTTTTCAAGGATATACCTGTCGGTAGCAGTTCTTGTAGGCTGGGTATTCTTCTATCATACTGATATGAGGCAGGGAGCTGATTTTTTGGGTATAATGTTCGGATTTAAAAATCATGCCATCTCAAGTCCTGAATTAAGTATTTATTTTTGGAATAATGCTATTTTTATTATAATTGCACTAATTGGATGCACGCCTATAGCTAAATTTATTACTAAAAAGGCTAAAGAGCGTAAATCAAAGTTCTTTGTTGTGCTTAGGCGTTACGCAATGCCAATATTCAGTATAATAATCCTTATTATTTCAATTATATTCCTTGTAGGTCAATCCTATAGTCCGTTTATGTACTTTAAGTTTTGATGACGTAGCATTATTATGGGAGGTTTGAATGTGAAGAAGCTAAGAATTGACACTTTGTTTTTTATATTGTTTATAACAGCCTTAGGCATTATTAATTTATTAAACTTTAATAAGCCTACAGAATCAGCTTTAGAAAATAGAGCGCTTAAAGAAAAGCCTCAATTATTATTTTCAAGTATAATTGAAGGCAAATATCAAAAAGATTATGAAGAATACTATAGTGATACTTTTATATTAAGAGATAATTTGGTTAAGACCAGCAAGGACGTTAATAAAGCGCTAGCTATATTAGGCCCTGATATTACGCTTGTTAAATCCTATGAGGATGTACAAAAGCCTCCTGAAGAAACACAATCATCTCTTCCTCCCAGCCAGAAAGATCCTACGGAAAATACGAACACACCAATACCCGGAGAAAATATTCAACCAACGCAGGAACCTGTGGAAATTACCCCGACGCCCACCCCTGAACCAGATGTGGAAAAAGACTTTGGAGACGGGCCCAATGTGGGATACTGGATGGTTGTAGATGGTAAGGCCGTTCAGCTTTTTAAGTTTAACAAGGAAAGCTTTGATTACTATGCAAATATATTAAATAAATATAGCGAGAAGCTTGGCGATGATGTAAAAATATACTCAATGATTCCGCCAACGAACTCAGAGTTTATGCAGCTTCGAAAGTATAAAGGAATGACTGATTCTCAGAATGATGCCTTGGATTATTTAAAGAGTAAAATGGATAAGAGCATATCTTTGGTAGATGTTTTCCGTGCTCTTAATAATCATAATGATGAGTATATATATTTTAGAACGGACCATCATTGGACTGCACGTGGCGCTTATTACGGTTATGTTTCCTTTATGGAAAATAGAGGGGAGACGGCACTTAGTCTCAACCAGTTTGAAGAGATAAATTTAGGAGATTTTTTAGGAAGTTCATATACTAAAACACTTGATAAGAGCTTAGAGGATAACCCTGACAACCTTACAGCGTACAAGCCTCTTAACACCCATGAATTTATAACATATAGAGGAACTGAACCGCAAACAGCAGATGTTATCGACCTTAAATATAAGGATGATATAAGTAAGAAATATCTGACATTCTTAAGCTCGGGTGGTGCAAGTTGGAGCAAAATAGAAACCGATGTTAATAATGGTAAAAAGCTTCTTGTTATTAAAGACTCGTTTGGAAATGCTTTTGTGCCATTTTTAGTCCCTCACTATGAGGAAATCTATGTTGTTGACTCAAGATTCTACAATATGAATCTAACAGGTAATATAGTTGAATTTGTAAAGGATAATGGAATTAACGAGGTGGTCTTCTGTATTTATATGGAGGATGTTAATTGGTATGATTTTATGAGTGGCGTTGAAAAGCTATTGGGAGAAACAAACTAAGCGGATTGATTATTGCTGTAGTGTTATGTATGATTGAAAAGATTAAATCATTGTGTTATCGTTGAAAAAGGAAATAAAAAGAATAAAGAAATTTTGTTATAAGCAATATATAATTGTCGTCAACAGGAGCTTAATATGCAAAAAATCGGATTTGATAATGAAAAATATATAGAGATGCAATCGCATAAAATTCTTGAAAGAATAGAATACTTTGGTGGTAAATTATATCTTGAGTTTGGTGGGAAGCTTTTTGACGACTACCATGCATCAAGAGTGCTTCCGGGTTTTAAACCCGATAGTAAAGTTAAGATGCTTTTGCAACTTAAGGATCAAGCCGAAATTGTTATCACTATTAGTGCCGATGATATAGAAAAAAATAAGCTTAGAGGAGACCTAGGAATAACCTACGACCTTGATGTATTACGATTAATTGATGCTTTCCGCGAAATAGGACTATATGTGGGAAGCGTTGTTATTACTCAGTATCGTTCTCAACGAACGGCAGATGCATTCCAGAAAAGGCTCCAAAATCTTGGAATGAAGGTATATAAGCACTATCCTATTCCGGATTACCCCTCAAATATTTCTCTTATTGTAAGCGATGAGGGATGCGGTAAAAATGACTATATAGAAACAACACGTTCCCTTGTAATTATTACTGCACCTGGTCCAGGAAGCGGGAAGATGTCTGTTTGCTTGTCTCAACTTTACCATGATTACAATAGGGGAATCCGTGCCGGATATGCCAAGTTTGAGACATTTCCTATATGGAATCTGCCACTAAAGCACCCTGTTAATCTTGCTTATGAGGCGGCTACCACAGATTTAAATGATGTAAACATGATAGATCCCTTTCACTTGGAGGCATACGGAGAAACAGCGGTTAATTATAATAGGGACATTGAAATATTCCCTGTTCTAAATGCTACATTTGAGAGGATAGAGGGTAAATCGCCATATAAAAGCCCAACAGATATGGGGGTTAATATGGTAGGCTCTTGTATCATCGATGACGATATTGTATGTGAGGCTTCAAAGCAAGAAGTAATAAGGAGATATTACAACACATACTGCTCATTAAAACGTGGTTTATCAGAAAAGGCTGAAGTGTACAGACTTGAGATTTTAATGAAGCAGCTAGAAATATCACCTAAAAACCGCCCTGTGGTTGATGCGGCCCTTAAAAGAGCAGAGTCAACGGGAGCGCCTGCAGTTGCTTTACAGCTTAATGATGGCAGAATTATTACTGGAAAAACTACTCCGCTTTTAGGGGCTTCAGCAGCTCTATTGCTAAATTCACTAAAGGAGCTTGGTGGTATCCACCATGATATCCATTTAATTTCACCAATTGTTATTGAACCTATTCAGGTGCTTAAGATTGAACATATGGGAAACAGGAATCCTAGGCTTCATACCGATGAAATACTGATTGCCTTATCTATATGTGCCGCTACCAATCCTACTGCAGCTCTTGCGATGCAGCAGCTATCTGAATTGCGAGGTTGTGAGGCACACTCTTCTGTTATTTTATCAGGGGTAGATGAGAATGTATTCCATAAGCTTGGAGTTCATATTACCTGTGAGCCCCAATATCAATCGAAAAAGCTTTATCACAAGTAGCCGATAGAAAATTAGAGAAATAATAGCTCTACTAAATACACAGTAAGAGAAGCCGATAAAGCTACAGTAATAAGGCTTTTTTCCTTAAGAGCTAGAAAAATGGCGACGGCGGCTCCAGCTATTGCCGAATATACAGAGGAAGTTGACGAAAAAATGGCCGGAAAGGTCATAGCCCCTAAAACAGCATAAGGGACATAATGTAGAAAGGACTTTATAAAGGTACTTTCTATTTTTTTCTTAAATATTACCATAGGAAGCATACGTGTTAAGTAGGTCACACCGGCCATAATTACAATGTATATCAAATGATTCATTTAGGTCCCTTCCTTTACAGGGGATAAAATAGCCCCTAAGCTTGAAGCTACAATGGCACAAATTATAATAACTAAGCCTCCTGACAAATTATTAAGGTATGGCATATATTTGAAAAGAAAGCTTATTGCAACTGATAATAGAATTACTAGTAGTATAGGCTTCGATTTTTGAGCAGGAGGAATAATAATAGCTAAAAACATTCCGTAGATTGCTATGTTTAGAGCAGATGAGATAGAATCGGGCAGAATGCTGCCAGCTACAGCGCCCATGAGTGTACCAATAGCCCAACCCCAATAAGGAAGGGTAATTAGTCCATACATGTATTTTGTATTTATCCCATCATGCTTTTGACTAGCAACCGCAAAAATCTCATCGGTTATACCAAATGAAAGAATTAGTCTTTGCACATTGGTAAAAGACTTATCTAGTTTTTGAGAAAGTGAAAGAGACATTAGGGAATATCGTAGGTTTATTACCAATTGGGTAAGTGCCATTTCTATATATGGTGCGCCAAAGACTATGGTACCGACGCCCGAGAACTGGCCTGCAGAGGTTAGGCTTGTCATGGAAATAAGGACAGCCAACCAAATAGAAAGACCAGAATTAACAGCCATGATACCGAAGGTAAAAGAAACTGACAAATAACCTAATGCTATAGGTATACCATCCTTGATGCCATCTTTAAAGCTATGTGTAGGCTGTATAGAATCCATTTATAATGCACCTCATCATATTGAACTTAGCATAACCCCAGAAAATTTTTGCATTTATTTCTGCAAAAAAATAATTAAGATTATATTCTGCCTACTTAATCAGAATTTACCTAGCATTCCCGGGAGAATTGATGCTTTGTAATAAAAAACCCCATCGAATTCTCGATGGGGTTTTATTTGGTGCGGCCGACCGGACTTGAACCGGTATGCTCGCGCATACGCCCCTCAAACGTACGTGTCTGCCAATTCCACCACGGCCGCAAATCGTGGTCTTCACATGCTATCAAATACAATTTAACAGCAAGATTTATTATACATATTGATTTTGCGCCTGTCAATACATAAAAGTTCCTACTTTACCTTTGTGTTATGGTTTCTTTTCGTTACGAATGCAATGGTTTATGGCGAAAGACAGAGCTCAATCTTACATAAAATTATTAATATGCGTTGACTTATTTGATTATGATATACTTATTTATTATAATAGGGTAGACGTGATATTATGAAGATTCCAAATAATGAATGGGTTAAGGTACAATATATTATGATTAAAGATAAAGAGATTTTTGATTATTCCACTGATGGAGCTTATGTAGATGACAGAAGCAGGCTAACCGTGTTTTTCCAGGTTTTTATGGGAAAATTTTGGAAGCTTATGGGTGCTAATGTAGCTTTTCTGGCATTGAATATCCCGGCACTAATAATATCCTTTTTATTAAGTAGCTATATAGTCGATTTACTGCCGATTACGCTTGAAGCAAACGAAGGTAGTTTAATGCTTTCATTAGTTATAGGTTTTCCAATTATGCTATTTTTTATGGCTGTTCCCGTTATTACTGTGGGGCCTGTTCAAGCAGGGTTAACATATATTTTAAAATCCTATAGCTATGAGATACCTAATTTTTTCTGGTATGATTTTAAGGCAAAGGCTAAAGAAAACTTTAAGCAGAGCTTGATTGTAAGCCTTATAAACTTTGCGGCTATAGCTTTTCTGCTTGTTGATTTGTATTTGTATAAGCAAATAGCAAGTACATTAAGTGGTGCCATTATGCCTATTGCCTACGGCGTTATATTTATTTTATTAATAATAGTTTTAATGATGGCGATGTACATATACCCAATGATGGTTTCCTATGAGCTAAGCATAAAAAACATTTATAAGAACGCTTTTCTTTTAAGTATAGGACGCTTCTTACCGAATTTGATTATATTAATCATCTTGTTTATGCTAATAATGGCACCGATGCTGATTGTAATATCAACCGAAAGTTATTTAGCTTTGACCATGGTATATTTTTATTATACTGCTCTAGGATTTACCTTGCCAGGCCTTGTAATAAATTCATTTATCAACCCAATAATAGATAAATATTTAAGGCCTGACGAAAGTAAAGCGGAGGCCGACACCGATGCCAGTAGCAAAATCAGAGCTGAGGCCGACACAGACAGCGATACCTAAATCGTTGTCGCACGATACTAGTAGCAAAATCAGTACCGAGGTCACCGATGCCAGTAAGAAAATCAAATCCGACACCGATGCCAGTAACAAAATTAGTACCGAGGCCCTCTGATACCACTAGTTGAAGATGTCTTGCATCTTATAGTAGCCAGGAGCCTTATTGTATAAGAATGATGCAGCCTTAAGCGCACCTTCTGAAAATAGGCTTTTTGAAACTGCAGTGTGCTTAATTTCAATAAGTTCATCATTACCCGCAAATATAATAGTATGTTCTCCGGTTATGGTGCCGCCACGAATAGAGTGTATTCCTATCTCATCGCGAGTTCTTTTTTGCATTGAGGAATGTCGATCATAAACATATTTCATCTCATTACCCGGAATAGCCGAATTAACAGCATCGGCAATGATTAACGCAGTACCACTTGGTGCATCTATTTTCTGGTTATGATGTTTTTCAATTATTTCAACATCAAACGAACCGTGAAGTAGCTTAGTAGCCCTCTTTACCAAATCTATCATGAGATTTATACCCAATGACATGTTTGCAGAAAGTAGGATTGGTATTGAGCTTGTAGCTTTTTCAATCATGGCTTTTTGCTCGTCACTATGCCCTGTTGTTGCTATAACAAGGGGCAGGGATTTTACCACGGCATATTTCAAAACTTCATCAAGTGCTTTAGGGTGAGAAAAGTCAATAATAATATCAACAGCTTCCTTAACATCAAATATGTTGGTGTAAACTGGATAATCATTATCAACATTAACCACGGCATCAATACCGGCCATAACAGATAGGTTCTCATTATATTTGCATGCCTGCGTTATGGCTCTCCCCATGTGACCATTACATCCTATCAATAGTATCTGAATCATTACATGACCTCCATATGACTTTTTATATAAGTCCGTATTCTATAAGAGCATCTTTAAGTTGTTTAACGCCATTGTCTGACATCTCCACCAATGGTAGCCTGCATAGGCCAACATTGAATCCCATCATATTCATTGCGGCTTTTATGGGAATAGGGTTTGTTTCACAAAATAGTGCCTTTTCTATAGGCACAGTTTTAATTTGGAGCTCGCGACTGGTGGCAATATCTTCATCAAAGAACGACTTAACCATATTATGAGTATCCTTTGGTATTATATTTGCCATTACCGAAATAACGCCTTTGCCACCTAGAGCTAGCATAGGAAGAACGTTACCGTCCTCGCCTGAGTATAAATCAAGCGCATCACCGCATAGATATAAGATTTCGGGCACTTGTAGAAGGTTACACTCCTTAACAGCAACAATATTTTCTATTTGCGATAGCCTCTTTAATGTGGAAGGATTAATATTCAAATTTGTTCTAGAAGGTACATTGTATAGCACTACGGGAATACTTATGCTTTGGGCAATAGCCTTAAAGTGTTGGAATATACCTTCCTGAGTAGTTTTGTTATAGTAAGGAGTTACAGAAAGAATGGAGTCTACGCCAGCACTTTCACAATATTTAGATAGCTCTATAGCATGGTTTGTATCATTACTGCCTGCACCTGCCATAACATGAACACGCTTGTTGATTTTCTCCACAGCAAAGCGAATTACATCAATGTGTTCCTTGTCGGGCATAGTTGAAGCTTCGCCTGTTGTACCACAGATTAGTATTGCATCTGTACCTTCCTTAATATGCCATTCGATTAGTTCCTCAAACTTATCATAATCTACGCCTGTTTGGTTAAAGGGAGTTACTAAAGCAACGCATGAGCCGGTGAATAAAGTTCTTTTCATAATGAGCACTCCTCTCGATAATAAAATAATATGCTAATAAAAAACAAAAAACTGCCAATATTGCTACCGGCAGCCTGACTTCATTAAGGCATGAATGATAATCTTGACCCTACCGATAGCTCTCCGCTATAGCGACAATTGAAAGGTTATTAACCAGTCAACCAGGATTAGGATGAATCAGCATCTTAATCCTTCGGCATTACCCCCTTTTGCTTAAGTTCTATAGGTCCGTTACCCTCCCTTAAGCTACTAATGGAAAATGCGCCTCTATCTATAGATTATATTCTGTTTTATGTTAGTACTCCACAAATATAGTGTGAAATTACCGTAAATAATATCATGTATACCTCGCATTGTCAAAGGGTAAACATATGTGATATATTTAATCTGCATAACGACTTACATAAAATGATAGTAATTATTTGCGGAGGTATTAGAGTGGCTCCTCGTAAAGTACAAAAGAGGCCTAGTTCGGGCCAAAGAAAATCAAATAGTCAAAGGACAGGAAAAAAGTCTGTAAGTAAAGCATCTAGAAAGCTGAGAACCGAAATACAAGGGGTTATTATAGTAGCCCTAGGCATCATAATGGCCTTAAGCGTTTATTCTGATGATTTAGCAGGTGATATAGGAAATATCCTGGGTCAAATCGTAGGAGGGCTCTTTGGTTTAACCGGATATGTAATTCCTATCCTTATTATAATTCATGGCATTTGTAAAATATTCAAGCCGAAGCTACTAAACCAGGATAGACGGTTCTTCCTATTGCTGGCTTTAATTATTCTGATTTCTGCGATGCTTCAGTCAGGGCTTTTTGATCCTACAAAGTATGAAAATATGAATTTTGTAGGATACATAAACGAGTTCTACTCAGAGGGGAAAAGTGCTATTGGCAAGGGTGAAGCGTTTTTAGCTAGTGGAGGTATCCTAGGAGGAATTATAGGAATTCCCTTATTATTTGTACTTAAAAAATGGGGAACCATGATTGTACTTATTACACTTTCGCTTATAGTTGCAATGCTTATAACTAGATTATCGTTGGCCGATGCTGCAAGAAGTGTTGCTAAGGGCACTACTGACGCTATTAATGGAGTGGTAGGTGCTGCTCGTAAGAAGCGCGAAGAACGAATTATACAGAGGACAATCCAAGAACAGGAATACGAAAATAACAGCTCGGACAATAAGAGCCGAAAAAATAGTAAAAATCATATAGTGGATTTTCCATTGAAAGATGGCTATGATACTATTCCATTAAATCAAAGTGAAATAGATATAAATAATCAACCCTCAGATGGGATCATAATGGGAGACGAGCCAGTACTTCATGACGACAAGCTTAATATTTTGAATCCTCTAGGTACTACCAAAGAGCATAGTAGCCCTTCAAAAACCTCAAAGACTTTAAGTGAGTCAAATGATGTTGAGAAAACAGCAAAGGTGGAGAAAGCCCCAGTTGAAGATGAAGCAATAAACTATTCAAATGGCAGGACAAGATATGTATTTCCACCTATTGAGCTGCTTTCAAAATCCAAAGAGGGCGAGAGTAATATGAGGAGAATTCGTAGCGCCTCTGTCAATAATGCTAAAAAACTCGAAAGCACGTTTGAAAGCTTTGGCATTGGTGTAAAAGTTCTTAATGTGTCAGTCGGCCCTGCTTTTACCCGCTATGAGCTTCAACCGGCACCGGGGGTTAAAGTAAGTAAGATAGTTAATCTGACTGATGATATAGCTCTAAATTTAGCAGCAACTGGTGTTAGAATAGAGGCACCTATACCTGGCAAGGCAGCCATAGGAATAGAGGTTCCAAATAAAGAGGTTGCTCCAATCAGTCTTAGAAGTGTGATCGAATCTCCTGTATTTAGAAATCATAAGTCCTCCTTGGCGGTAGCCTTAGGTAAGGATATTACTGGCGAGGATGCAGTCATCGACTTAGCTAAAATGCCTCACATACTTATTGCAGGAGCGACTGGTTCTGGTAAGAGTGTATGTATTAATTCATTTATCACAAGCCTTATTTATAAATCATCTCCCGATAATGTTAAGCTGTTAATGATAGACCCCAAGGTTGTAGAGTTGGGTGTTTACAATGGAATCCCACATTTACTTATACCTGTAGTTACAGATCCTAATAAAGCTGCTGGTGCTCTTCGCTGGGCCGTATCTGAAATGACCATGAGATACAAGCTTTTTGCAGAAAAGGGAGTAAGAGATTTATTAGGCTATAATGCATATATAGAAGAGGCAGGAGAAGGTGCAAAGCTACCACAAGTAGTTATTATAATAGATGAGCTAGCCGATCTTATGATGGTTGCCCCTCATGATGTGGAGGATTCTATTTGTCGGCTAGCCCAAATGGCGCGCGCTGCCGGGATGCATCTTGTTATAGCAACTCAAAGGCCCTCTGTAAATGTTATTACAGGTGTTATTAAGGCAAACATACCTTCTCGTATTGCTTTTGCTGTATCCTCTCAGGTGGACTCTAGAACCATAATCGATATGGCAGGTGCCGAAAAACTCTTAGGTAAGGGAGATATGCTTTATTATCCAGTGGGTATACCTAAGCCAGTTAGGGTAAAGGGCGCCTTTGTCACTGATAAAGAGGTAGAGTTGGTGGTCGACTTTGTTAAAAACCAAATTAGGGCGTCCTATGACCAGGATATAATTGAAAATATTAATGATAATGTGAAAAGCAGCGAAGAAAGCGCAGTTGAGGACGACCATGATGAGCTTTTAAATCAGGCTATAGAAGCAGTTATAGATTGTGGACAGGCTTCGGTTTCTTTTGTACAAAGAAAGTTTAAGGTAGGTTATGCAAGAGCTGGACGCATAATTGACCAGATGTCCGAGCGCAATATTATAAGTGGATATGAGGGCAGCAAGCCTAGACGCATACTTATTTCAAGAGAGCGCTGGGAGGAAATGAAGATGTCTAATCCGGGGGTTGAGCGATGAATTGGTTAGTTAATACAATTAATAATTATAATATTGCATTATCGTTTATTGTCCTGTTAATTGCTTTAATGGCTATATATATGTTAATGCGCTGTATTAAGCGACCTAAGGTATTAACTATTCTTGCGTTTTGCTGTCAGCTATTTGTTTTGACTTTTGGAATTTTATCTATATTTGATAAGGTGATTTCAGTTCCACTCTATGAGGTGCTAATAATAATATTTGGGGTACTAGTGCCCGGATCATTCCTCTTATATGACTATATCGCAATGAAAAATAACATAAAAAAGAACAATTTTGATATGCCTTTAATAGAAAGGATCGAGAAACCGAGCAATCTAGAATGGCAATATGAATCATATTTAGAAAAGGTTGATCAGTGGAATTATGAAGTAAATTCAGCTACCATCATTAATTCTTTGACCCTTGAAGATAAAGTAATAAGAAATAATGTAATCCAACAACTAACATCAGTACACAGGCTCATTGATAAAGGTGATTACAAGCAGGCACTGTATATTTATACTATTCTTGGCAAGCTTTTATCTGATAGCCCATTAATACTTTATAATATAGCGTTATTAAATTATAGAAATGGGCTTTACATTGAATCCATACAGTTTTATAAGAAAGTCTTATCCATTCTAGAAAATAAGCTCGATGAGGACCAAAACCGTATAGGAACTAAGGGAAAAGATAGTATAAAGGCTTTAGTACATTTCGGGCATGCATGTTCTCTCTATTCTCTTGAAAGCTATGTACTTGCAATACACCAGTTCACATTAGCTAAGAAAGAACAAGGCGAATTAAAAGAAGCTGATGTTAATATAGCAAAATGCTATATAGCAATTGGCGAAATAAAAGAGGCACAGAAACATATTCGTGAGGCCTTGAAGTATAAAGAGGACAATAAACTAAGGTATATACTTGCTAGGTTATGTTTTGAGCAAAACGAGGAGATGGAGTGCAAACATCAGTTAGAAACTATTGTTGAAAATGATTCTGAGTTTGACGAGGCGTGGGAATTACTAGGTGAGCTATATCGAAGGCGCAAGGATTGGCCTAATGTCTTAAGAGTGTATAAAAAATTAATGAAATTGAATCCTGACCATCCCGAAGCTTATTATTGGCTTGCTATTGCCCAGAGGCATGAGGGCAAAACTGAAGAAGCTCTCTCAAATCTTAAGTTTACAACAGAGCTGATGCCTGAGCACAGCCGAGCTTTATATAGCATGGCCTCGATTTATGATGCAGGAGGTAAGACTGATAAGGCAGTTGAATGCTTGCAAAAATCGCTAGAAGGAGAAGAAAGGCTTGAAATGGCATATAATCTCCTGGCTGAAATTTATATATCCACTGACAAGGTAAACGACGCTATAAAAGTCTATGAAGAGGCAATTTCTGAGTATGCAGATTCCTACCTTCTCCATTATAATTTAGGAATTTCATTAATGATGGTAAGGCGCTATGAGGAATCGGTTAGAATATTTAATAGAGCACATAAGCTTACCCCTGATGATCCTGCGTTGTACTATAATTGGGCCTCGGCAGCGATTTCGCTTAAGAATTATTCTGAGGCGGCTGCATTATATAAAGAAGGTTTAAAGCTAAAATCTGATGATGATGAAATATTATTTGGACTTGCAAGAGTATCTGCTTTATCAGGAGATGTCGATGCAACCATTGGATTTTTGACTCGTGCCTTTGCCATAAACCCTAACCTTAAAATGAGAGCAAAAGCATCTAATGATTTTTCGGCTTTCAGGACTCAGCCTGAGTTTATGGAGATAACAAGACTACCCACAAAGGAAGAGTAAGTATAGATTTGGAGGATGATTTATGACACAAACCATTAAGGTAGGTATTTTAGGTTATGGAAACATAGGAAAGGGAGTAGAGCTTTCCTTAATTCAAAATCCGGACATGGAATTAGTTGCAATATTTACAAGAAGAGCTCCCGAAACCTTGAAGATTATATCAAAAAGCGTAAAGGTAGTTCATGTTGATAATATTAACGAATATAAGGATATTATTGATGTTTTAATACTATGTGGTGGCTCAGCTACAGATTTACCTGCCCAAGGGCCCCAATATGCAAGTCTTTTTAATTGTGTTGACTCTTTTGATACTCATGCCAAAATCCCCGAATATTTCTCGGTTATGGATAGTGCCTGTAAAAATGCGGGTAAGGCCGCCCTTATATCTGCTGGATGGGATCCGGGTCTTTTTTCAATAAATCGAATGATGCTCGAAGCTATTTTGCCCCAAGGACAGAATTATACTTTTTGGGGAAAGGGTGTTAGCCAGGGCCATTCTGATGCAGTTAGAAGAGTTGAGGGAGTTAAAAAAGCTGTTCAATATACAATCCCCATAGAGGATGCAATAGCTAGAATCAGAAACGGTGAACAGCCTAATTTATCAACAGGAGAAAGACACCTAAGAGAGTGCTTTGTTGTAACAAAAGACGGTGCAGATAAAATCACTATAGAAAACACAATAAAAAATATGCCGAATTATTTTGCTGACTATAAAACTATAGTAAACTTCATATCAGAAAAGGAGTTTGACAAAAACCATGCTAAAATGCCACATGGCGGCTTTGTTATAAGGAGCGGGAATACAGGTGTGAATAACGAAAACAATCAAATAGTTGAGTTTTCGCTGAATCTTGAAAGTAATCCCGAGTTTACAGCTAGTGTTATTGTAGCCTTTGCACGAGCTGTAGCAAAGCTAAATGCCCAGGGTAAGGTAGGAGCATTAACAGTATTTGATATACCACCGGCATATTTATCACCAAAATCTCCTGAAGAATTGCGTAGAGATTTGTTATAAGAGAGTTGAGTATTGCATTGGACTTTTTTCAGATGATAATATATTAAGAGTAATATAAAGGAGTATAGGCATGTCTTATAAATTATTAGATGGTAAAGATTTAGCAGGAAGAATGAAGCAGAATATGCGTGAAGATGTTAAGAAAATAGCTGCTGAAGGAATTGTCCCAGGATTAGCAGTCATCATTGTTGGAAATGACCCTGCTTCCAGAGTCTATGTCAACAGCAAAAAGAAAGATTGTGAAGAGGTAGGCATTAGGTCATTTGAATATGCTCTGCCTGAGGAAACAAGCCAAGAACAGCTTCTAGGGTTGATTGATGCATTGAATGAGGATGGTCAAGTTGATGGCATTCTAGTGCAGCTACCCATACCAGGGCATCTAGATGAAGCTGAGGTCATAAGAAGAATCAATCCCAAAAAGGATGTAGACGCGTTTCACCCATATAATGTGGGAGAGCTTATGATAGGAACGCCGATTTTTGCGCCTTGTACACCAGCTGGGATTATGGAGCTAATAAAGGATGCTGGCTTAGAAGTGGCAGGTAAAAACTGTGTAGTTATTGGAAGAAGCAATATTGTAGGAAAACCAATGGCCACGCTCATGCTTCATAATAATGCTACAGTGACCATTTGCCATTCAAAAACTAAGGATTTGAAGTCTATTTGCAAGCAGGCAGATATATTAGTTGCTGCAATTGGCAAAACTGAGCTTATTACTACTGAATATGTGAAAGACGGTGCCATAGTAATAGATGTAGGAATGAACAGAACACCCGAGGGTAAATTGACCGGAGATGTGAACTTTGGAGATATTAAAGAAAAAGTATCAGCAATCACACCCGTTCCGGGTGGAGTTGGGCCTATGACTAGGGCTATGTTATTGGTTAATACCATCAAGGCATGCAATATGCACAAAACAAATATGGTTTCTTGA
>CAYMAE010000038.1:19846-22350 GCA_964388375.1 uncultured Ruminiclostridium sp. | reverse complement strand
CCAATTTTATCTACAATAGTATCACTGCCGAACAGCGTTCTATAGTTTTGCCCTAAAATCACATTACCCGGATTTGGATTTATATTAAGAATTACGCTACTAAGCCCTGGTATATCCCTTTTCAATCTATAAAGGAGCTTATTAATTTTTGGGATTTCCGGCCTGGTTGCCACTATTACAACCATAACCTCTCCGGTACCAAAGGCAATTTTAGTCACAATATGACGGATAAGGCCTTTCCCCGTACTTTCATCATAGGCAGGAATATTTAGTGACTTAATAAATCCTAATACTATCTCTTTAGCTTTATCACTTAATGGATGCTGTATACCACAGTAAGGTGTTTCGATAATCTCGTGGCTACGGCGTGCAAAAAATCCTGCTATAGGACCATCCTTTCCTGTTCCGACAGGATATTGGGCCTTGTTTCGATATTTCATAGGATCTTTCATACCCATTATTTTATTTACTGTGACATCAGTTAGGCCACCTATGCGGCTAAGATTATCAATTACTACTTGACGTTTAAATTCAAGAGTCTTCTCATATGTCATATGTTGAAGACTGCAGCCACCACATCTTTTATATTCCGGACAAAATGGCTCACTCCTTAAAGGGCTTTCTTGAATAAAGTCTATTACTCTTGCAATTGCATAACTTTTTAGAACCTTAATTATTTTTACTCGAACATTTTCTCCGTCAATAGTGCCTTGCACAAAAACTGCAAAGCCGTCAATTTTCCCTACTCCCATACCATCATGTGTCATTCCTGTTATTTCTAGTTCATAAATTTGATTTTTTCTTATCATAGTTATCCTCTTATCTTTTTATCTTTATTGTTAAAGTTTTTGTGCTATTATTAAGTAAGTGTTCTATTTATTTATACCATATATAATATGCTACAATTTGATTAATCTAAAATAAAATAATAGTTCTTCTCTTTAGAGGAATAATATATTATAATAAGTTTGTTCGATTCTTGTAAAATATGTTTTTTTAATGTAATATAAATGAAATAGTAATCTATCTACAAATTATATAATAGCATTAAATAGAGGCACATAATATAGGTAATTGCACAAGTAATTGTTTAAACAAAGAGGTAACTAAGGAGGGCAACATGAAAAAGTTGACAGGGAAGATATCCAGGAAACGGAGAAATTATCTGTCTTTTATGTTTGTTCCACATCGTAAGGGAAGCGTCAAAACATTTAGAATCAGTAATTTTCGGACAACCTTACTTTCTTTTACCGCAATTTTGCTAGTTGCTATGCTGGTTATTACTGGTTACACCTTATCGCTTGCAAGAGAAAATAAGCTTTTAAAATCTCAACATGACCAAGAAATACTAGCACTATTAGACGAAAAAGCAAAGCTAGAAAATTATATCGCAAATCAAACAAATGAATTAATCGAAAATGCAGATCTTATCTCTGCTGCAGTAACATCTAAAACTATTTCAGAGAACTCAATCGAGCAATATAAAACCGAATATGAAGATATGGTATTAGCATATGTTGATAATAATATGACTACTATTAAGACTGTAAGCCGTGGCAGATCAAACGAAACAACATTTAAAGAAGCTCTTTCTGATTTACGTTCATTAGTTAATTTAGTTCAAAGTGCAAAGCTGTCCGAAGATACCACTAATGATAAGATAAGCAAGAAAGAAACTGAGCTTACAAACTTTCTTAATGCTCTACCAACATATTGGCCTGTTGATAATTCTACTACTATACATTCTGCCTTTGGTAGAAGACTTCATCCCATATACAAGTATTACACCAACCATGATGGTATAGATATTGGTGATAAGAAATACACAAGTATATATGCGGCTGGCGATGGTAAGGTTATTGAAGCTAGAAGAAATGGTGGCTATGGTAATTATGTTGTTATTAGCCATGGAAACGGTTTTAGTACGGTCTATGCACACTTAAGCGCATTCGACGTAGAGGTTGGAGATTGGGTTAATAAGGGACAAAAGATTGCTAAAATGGGTAACACCGGAACATCGACTGATACCCACCTTCATTTTGAGATACGTATTAATAATGTACCAATAAATCCTGTACAATACTTAGAAAAGAGATAATTTACAATTTTGAAAGGTGGTTGCAATATGTTTAGCAAAAGGAAAGATACTGTTCTTCCTATGGACACTATAATAGGTGAATATACTAGTTTTTCAGGGAACATCGATTCCGAGGGTTCAGTAAAAATTCTCGGTAAGGTTGAGGGCGATATAAAATCTAGCGGAGAGGTTTACATAGAGCCGACATCTTCAATAAAAGGTAATATCTACGGTACTAATGTTTATGTTAGTGGATCCATCACAGGTAATGTCTTTTCAAAGGGCATTCTTCACCTCATGACTCAATCCAAACTCTTCGGCGATATTGAAGTAAATAGCATCGTAACAGATGAGGGCGCTATTTTCCAAGGTAGTTGTAAAATGATTGAAGTAAGTAACGAGGAAGAGCATCCTTCTACTTATAAAA
>CAYMAE010000038.1:17576-19746 GCA_964388375.1 uncultured Ruminiclostridium sp. | reverse complement strand
TTCACGGATTTTTACCTTTTTAATAGTCTTATGAGGTGCCATTTTACTATTAACCTTCTTTATTTCAGCATTGAAATAAGCAATTACAGCATCGGTACCCTCAATGCCTTTTGATTTGAGCTCTTCGTAATCCGGGAATATCTCGGCTACTAAAACTTCCTTATTGTTCTGGTTTTTAGTTTCACCTGCATATACAATAACCTCGGAAACGCCAGCTATTCTTGATACTTCCTGTTCAACCTCTTCAGGATAAACATTCTTACCATTGCTTAAAATGATGATATTCTTAAGTCTACCAGTAATATATATCCATCCTTCCTCGTCAAGTTTACCAAAGTCCCCTGTCATAAAGTATCCTTCTTCATCGAATGCATTAGCCGTAGCCTCAGGGTCCTTATAATAACCAAGCATAACATTGGGTCCCTTTACACAAATTTCTCCCTCTCCATTTTCGTCAGGGTCTTTAATTTTAACCTCTTCACCTATTATGGGGACTCCTACACTACCCTTCTTTTGATACTTATTTCTGTTACAAGAAACCAAAGGGGAACACTCAGTAATCCCATATCCATTAAGAATTGTAATCCCGATGGAGTCAAATGTATCAATTATATCTTGGTTAAGGCTTGCTCCACCCGATATTATCATCTCTAACTTGCCACCAAAAGTATCTAATATGCTCTTAAATATAACGCGTCGCAAGTCAATCCCTATTTTTCTTATAAAATTACTAAATTTCATCAAGCGCTTTAGCATAACGGCCTTTCCACTCTTCTGAGCAGTAGACCATATTTTTTTATACATTGTTTCTACAAACAATGGTACCAGAATTAAGTGTTTAGGCTTTTGTTCCTTCATTTCATTTATGAAATGTTTAAGCCCACTGTTAATAAAAATTGTGCTGCCTTGTGAAAAATGTCCTATAAAAACTACTGTAGAACCATATGTATGATGTGGAGGAAGAACGGACATGGTTTTTGGCGTTATTGCAAAGTTATACATGCCTTGTGTCATATCTGAAACAATATTTGTTTGCGATAACATAACGCCCTTGCCTTTGCCTGTTGTGCCCGATGTAAATACAATCGTAGCTAACCTATCTGGATCAATTTCATAATCATAATATGAATTATCTCCATTGGCGAATTTCTCTTTACCTTTTTCAACTACTTCCGAAATCTTAAAGGCTCCGTCTATCTGTGGCTCACCTATGCAAATATATGTTTTAATGATAGGAGCCTTATCTCCTATTTGTATGATTTTTTCTTCGATGGAAGTGCTATAAACAATATATTCACACTCAGCCAAATTGAGGATTCCTACTAATTCATCTGAAGGCAAATCCTTATCCAATGGAACTACAATAGCTCCTATGGATATCAGGGCAAAATAGCTGCAAATCCAATTGTAAGATGTCTCACCTATAAGGGCAACCGTTTTATCAGTACAACCAAGCGATATAAGCTCTGTTCCCATATTCCGTATATAGTCCCTTACTTCGCTATATGTAAAATCAACCGTCTTGGTATCATGTGGATCATTTTTATAAGAAATTGCTACTCTTTCAGGGTACTTGTTCGCTACATTCTCAGTCATTATTCTGAAATCTTCGAACACGGTAGTCTCGTATAGTGGATAATTTTTGCCCTTCATTTTATTCTAGTCTCCTTACATTTATTTATGGGTAAATATATATAATTATAATAAAATATACTTAATCATAACTTTTACAAAAGACAATTTCAATATAAGGCAGCTAATCTTTCGATACGAAAACCAGAATCAGGCCTTTCTCAACTGAAATAATAGCCTTCTCATCACTAAATTCATTGCTTATTCCTAAGCAAGTTCCAAAGCTTAAATTTGCGTTGTCGAGCTTATAGGTAAGACCCTTTGTGGTCACGCCATTAGCAAATGGTGGCATTGGAAGTATTGATACATTGTATCCTGGCTGCCTATGAATGATAAGTTCTTTATCTATCATATAAATTCTATTATTGTTATCCTCAATATATCCGAAGATATTGTTCTTTACTAGCTTATATAAAAGATGAATGTTCCCTGTTGTGTGATCTAGTCGATTTCCAGTTGCTCCAAGGATAACAAGCTGTGTAGTACCTTTTTCTATAGCATAGTTTAAAGCTAGCTCCAAATCCGTGTAATCCTTTTG
>CAYMAE010000038.1:1489-17476 GCA_964388375.1 uncultured Ruminiclostridium sp. | reverse complement strand
GCAACAGTTTTATGATTTATTCCACCGTCAACCTCAATATCAACATTAAGGTTTCTTTCGGTAATAGTCTTCTTTACCCTGCTAATTTTATCGACCATTTCCTCAATAAAGGATTGTCCCCCATACCCAGGATTTACAGTCATAATTAGTACCATATCAATTTTATCAATCACATAATCCAGACAGCTCTCGTGGGTTGATGGATTCAATGATACGCCCGCCTTGATGCCTAACTGGCGGATTTTACTGACTGACCTATCCAAATGTGTCGAAGCCTCTGCATGGACAGTGATAATATCTGCTCCTGCATCCTTGAAAGCATCGATATACCTATCAGGCTCGCTAATCATTAAATGGACATCTAACGGTAGCTTTGTTAATGGCCTAATAGCAGAAACAACAAGTGGTCCAATAGTGATGTTTGGTACAAAATGTCCGTCCATTACATCAATATGAACTAATTCAGCTCCTGAATCTTCAATTTTTTTAATCTCTTCCCCTAATTTAGAAAAGTCTGCTGAGAGAATAGATGGTGCAACTTTAATCATGTTTTATCTCCTATATCTATTATCGTAGGACTCTTTTAACTCTTTATAGATCTGTGTGTATCTATCGTAACGCCCCTTATCTATTATACCACTATTTAATAAATTTTTAATAGCGCATTGAGGCTCATTTGTATGGCTACACCCTTTAAATTTACATAAATGAGGTGTTTCAAACTCCGGATAATGTTCTGCTAATGTTTCATGCGTAACATCATCGATAGAAAACGAACTAAAACCGGGAGTATCCATAATAAATCCACCACCATTTAATCTAAATAGCTGTACATGGCGAGTAGTATGCTTACCTCTTTGAATCCGGTCGCTCACTTCACCAGTTTCCATAACCCAATTATTTAATACTGCATTTAGAATTGTAGATTTACCTACTCCAGATTGACCAGCAAAGGCCGTTACTTTGCCTGAAAGTTCTTTAAATAGCTCGTCATAACCTTCGTTGGTAAGTTTCGATAAGGATAATATGCCAAATCCTGTATTCTTATATATATTCTTTAGGTATTCTTTTCGTCCTTCGTCATCTAAATCAAGCTTATTAATTAGAATTATTGGCTCTATCCCTTTTACCATGCAAGTTATTATAAGCTTGTCCACAAGCATAATGTCTGGTTGAGGGCTTTTAATGGCAATAACAATGGCCAGCCTGTCGATATTTGCTACAGGTGGCCTGACAAACAAATTCTTTCTCTCTAATATCTGATCGATATGGCCCTCTTTACTCACAGAATCAAGAATATCAAATGTAACGCGATCACCAACAAGGGGCGTTAGCCCACCTGCTTTGCGATGGATTCCCCTTACCGTGCATGTATAAATCGATTTCTCTTCTTTTTCAAGAACGGAGTAAAGTCCGCCTACTCCCTTTAATATAATCCCTACGGGCAAAGTTGTTACCTCACTCCTGAAGTTAGTTTTAGAATGTCTTGTTATATACTAACGAGTCATTAATGTACGCTCTAACGGTCACTTGGCTGTCTGATTGAACAGGTACAATTATTGATGCCGGGAATTCACTAACTGGTACTTGCTTATCAGCAAATATTCTTTCATCACCGGTTCTGTTGTCTGCAATATATACCCTTAGTCTAACCGATTCGCCAAACTCATAATCTTTAGGCAGTTTAATCGTAATAGTCTTTCCCTCTGATCCAGGAGGTGGAGTAGTTACTCCGGGCTCTGGAATCTCCTCTGCAAAGAAAATTGCAACAGCAGTATCCTCAGCCACTGTTTCCCCTGGCTTAGGAGCCTGATCTATTATTGTTCCACTGTGGCCTTCTCTATCTTCAGGGAAGGTTTCGCCTAGCTTTAGTTTAGCATTTGTTAGCTTTCTGACAGCTGCATCATAGGTGTCTCCTGTTAAATCAGGAACAACTCTCATTTCCTTTTCAGGGCCAAGGCTCCAATAAAGGGTTACCTTTGAGCCCATTTTGACTTGTGTTCCCGCAGCTGGGTCAGTGCCGATAGACATGTTTACAGCAACTTCATCGTCATACTGAGGGACTTCAACAACAACTAAATCATATTCATCTCGAAGCCTATACATCATAGTTGTATGGTCCTGCCAAGTAACATTAGGAATTTCAACCATCTCGCTACCTAAGCTTACGACAAGCTCTAGGGAAGTATAACCCCCAAGCTTCATCTTGGAATCAGCAACTGGAAATTGTGAGATTACATATTTTTCTGGAACTGTATCATCTGCTCGATAGGTTATGTTTACAGGCCTTATCTCATTTGCTAACAACTCTTGATTTACTTCATCTATATGCCTATTTACATAGTTACCTAATACTATTTCTTTGGGAGCACCAGTATTAAACTCATTTATAATCATTGAAACAAAATAGTATATGCTTCCTAAAATAGTGATAATTAAAATGATGTAAATTATAGGCATAACTATATTTCGGTTGCTTTTGCCCTTATCTTCTCTATTATCCCTATTAGTATTATTTAATGAATTTTTCGATCTATTTCCATTACTCAATTCTTCTTCCACTTCCCGTAGATTTTCAATTTTTCTTGTATCGAACCTCGTATCACGCTTTATATTCGGTAAGACAATGTCTTGTTGTGTACCCGATGCTTCAATAGTAGATAAACTTTCCAAATCATCTATCAGCTCTGCGACACTACTGTAGCGATCTTGTTTGCTCTTAGCCATTGCCGTTAGAATAATTTCATTCATCTTCGGAGGAATATCCTCCTTTATTGAAGAAGGCACAGGAGGCGTATCTTGAATCTGCTTAAGAGCCACTGCAACAGGAGTCTCAGCGTCAAAGGGCAACGTTCCGGTAACCATCTCAAACAAAGTCACCCCTATTGAGTATATGTCGCTTTGCGCATCGGTATACCCACCCCTTGCCTGCTCAGGCGAAGAGTAGTGCACCGAACCAATAGTATCAATAATCATAGTATCCGTTCCACTGGATGCTGAGCGAGCAATACCAAAATCGGCTACCTTTGGAACCCCTTCGGGTGTAATTATAATATTATTAGGTTTTACATCCCTATGAATAATGTTACGACTATGAGCTTTGGCAAGACCCGCACAAATTTGCAAGCCTACTTCTACGGTTTCCTTCCAGCTTAGTGAACCCTTTTCCTCAATATACTCTTTAAGAGTAATGCCCTCTACATACTCCATTACGATATAGTATCGGTTATTATCGCTACCTATATCGTAGATTTGTACTATGTTAGGGTGCGTCAAACTAGCAGCTGCCTGGGCTTCAGTATCAAATCGTTTTAAGAAGTCACTGTCCTCACGGAATTCTTCCTTCAGCAGCTTTAGTGCAACAATCCTTTGAAGATAGCGATCCTTGGCTTTATAAACCTTAGCCATACCTCCGGATCCTACCTCACACAATATCTCGTATCTATTACCTAGAACTGATCCAATCATTTTTACACCTCTTTGGCTACATCCACGCTACAATTACTGTGATATTATCGGTACTACCCGATTCCTTTGCCTTCTCAATTAGGCGTTGAGAAGTATCTTCTCTTGGTTCATTAAGAACAGTCTTTAAAATTTTTTGATCATCTATCCCCTCATAAAGACCATCGGTACAGAAGATATAAATATCATCTTTTATTATCTGTTCAACAAATATATCTGGGAAAAAGTCATTTTCAAATCCAAGCGCTTTCGTAATCTTATTTCTATCAGGATGATGATTTGCCTCATCAGCGCTTATGAGGCCTTCTTTCATGAGCTCTGAAACTAAAGAATGGTCCTCTGTAATTTGTAATATCTCGCCTTCGCGAATTCTGTAAATTCTGCTATCACCAACATGAATTATATGTAGTTTATCATCTATAACCATGCCTAATGAAAGGGTTGTGCCGCTCTCGAAGCCACCTAAGTTTTCCCGCGAGTAGTTCATTATTTTATTATTTATAAAATTAATTTGCTCTGATACTAACGGCCTAATGTCTTTAGTAGACAATTTATCCTCTACACATTTCTGAATAACAGGTGACATCCCATTCACTGCAATTTTGCTTGCCTCTTCGCCCGCGAGATAACCGCCCATCCCGTCGGCAATAATAAAGCCAACTGGATTTTCATCTTTATCAAAGACTATAGCCCAATTATCTTCGTTCTTTTGACGTTTTACGCCTATGTCACTTAGTGCAGAGTATCTCAAATCTTACACCTTCCTTGCCTTCGTAAGGTTGTTTCTTCTAAGTTGGCCGCATGCGGCCATAATGTCAGAGCCTAATTCTCTTCTTACTGTAACGGCTATGCCGTATTTTTCGAGGACTCCCTTAAAGGTTTCTATTCTTTGCCTAGAGCTTTTCTTATAGTCTATTCCTTCAACAGCGTTAACAGGAATTAAATTTACATGACACAGGGTACCCCTAAGCTTCTTTGCTAATATTTCAGCATATTCTTGAAAGTCATTAACATTTTCAATTAATGAGTATTCATATGTTATTCTTCTTGATGTAATCTTGGTGTACTCGTTACATGCGCTCAAAAGTTCATCAAAAGGCCAACTTTTTGCTACAGGCATTGTCTTTCTTCGTATCTCGTCGTTTGGAGCATGAAGCGAAATAGAAAGATTTACCGGAATCCCCTCTCTTGAGAACTCAACTATCTTAGGTACTATCCCACAAGTAGATACTGTCATTTTTCTATAACTAATATTTAAAGTATCCTCCTTATTAATACGTTTTAAAAATTCAATCACATTATTATAGTTGTCAAAAGGCTCACCTATTCCCATAAGCACTACATGGCTTATTCTTTCGTCTATATCACTTCTTATGGTCAGCACTTGAGCTAATAGCTCTGCAACCGTTAAATTCCTTATTAAGCCTAAGCTTGCCGATGCACAAAAGTTGCATCCCATGCGACATCCCACTTGAGTAGACAAGCATACAGAATACCCATAATGATATTTCATCAGTACGCTTTCAATAATGTTTCCATCGCCAAGTTCAAGCAGATACTTCCTTGTTTCGTCAATCTTCGAAATATGCTTCTGAACAATCTTTACTTGGCCTGCCGTAAACGTTTCTTCAAGCTTAGTACGCATATCCTTTGGAAGATTATTCATTTGACTAAAATCGAGTATTCCTGAATACAACCATTCATAAATCTGTTTTGCCCTATATTCAGGATATCCTAGCTCAGTAATAGCCTTGCTAAGCTCATTAAAGCTCATATCCAGCAGGTCTGGCTTTTTCGTCTCAATCACTTCCAAAATTGCACCATATCCTCCTTGTCAAAAGTGTGATGATGCTCAAAAGTATTATACATTATTTTTTTATCTATCTCAAGCATATTGGAATGCTTGAGTACAGGCCTCACTAATAGAAGTCCTTAGTTTTTAATATCAGCCTCACCCGTTAGCGAATTTCGAGTCGTTGAAACTGGATTAGAAACATCTTTTACTCTCATTATAAAATTATAACCCGTTATGCCTTTTACTTGTTCCTCAGTATAATTTAATTTTAGTAGTTCCTCTATAATTTTACCCATATCTTCTACACCATTTATATCTTTTGGAAGCTTATCTACTCCGTCAAAGTCACATCCAAATCCAATAAATGATGTCCCCACTAAGGCAGCAATATAATCTATATGCTTAATTATGTCCAATATATGAGCATTTCCCGAGCTGTTTAGAAAGTCAGGTAATAAATTAACACCAATGAATCCACCATTTTTAGCAATTATCTTAATTTGCTCGTCAGTAAGATTTCGTCTGTTAGAGCACATAGCTCTGCTGTTACTATGCGAAGCGATAAAGAACTTTTGAGTAATTTGTGCAAGATCGTAAAATGTTTTGTCCGAGGCATGGGACACATCTATGATTATGCCCCGTGCTTGAGCCCTTTTTACAACTTGGTGACCAAAAGCTGATAAACCATTATGTGTTCCTTGCCCCGCTATGCTGTCACATACCCTATTGTCATTATTCCAACAAAGTGTGAGGATGCGAAGTCCTAATTCATATAATCGGTCTATTTCAGCGAGGGAATCTCCAATTATTTCGGCACCTTCAGCCTCTATGATACAACCTACCTGACATTTATCTTTTGCAGTATATTTACCCTCTAACTGTTGTTGGCTCCCGTCTTCTAAAAATGGTTCTAAATCCTTATATTCCTTAATAACCTTTAACTTTTTAGGGTACATATTTTCAGCAAGGGGCAAAAGCTTAAGTTGTGCCTCCATTTTGTTTTTTATATCGGTTTCACATGATCCTTGTGCAAACAGTGAGAAGACCTGGACGAATTGGCCAATAGACAAAGCCCTTTTTGCATCCCAATGATGGTTATTTGAAAAAAGCTCTTCAGGCACTTTTATTTTTGATAATATATCACAATGGGCGTCAAAAATTAGCATGTCTTCCTCCTTTTAAAAAGCATTTTCTAGTAGGTTAACATCCTTTGTGTTGCCTTTTCTATCCATAAGTATCTCAACTATGTCGAAACGAACTGGAATGTCGTAAAGATTGTATTTTTGCATGTAGATTTGAGCAATTTTAATTATGGTAGCCTGTTTATGAGGTGAAACAGCTTGAGCGGGGGTGCCGAAGTTTTCATTACTTCTTGTTTTAACCTCAATAAAGCAAAGCGTATCGTGGTCTTTAGCGATGATATCAATCTCCCCTATACGCCCTACCCGATAATTTCGGTTTAGTATCTTATAACCTTTGTCTTCAAGATATTCTTTAGCTTGCTCTTCACCTAAGGCTCCAAAACTTCTATTATTCATAATCTCTCCATATTCTACATTGTCAGAATATTAATTATCAGAGTAATGACTTCTAAGTTTTCTGCTTACAGAGTTGTTTTCGTCCAACCTGCTAATAAATGAAAGAACTTCTGCTACTACCTCATAAAGTTGAGGGGGGATTTCATCGCCAAGTGAAACATGGGAAAGTGTTTCTGCCAAATGCTCATCTTCGTATATAGGAATCTTGGCCTCTTTAGCCTTTTCAATCAGCTTTTCTGCAATAGCCCCTTTTCCAGATGCTATTACCTTAGGCGAGGTATCTTCTCCTGGGCTATAGCTAAGAGCAGATGCCTTCTTTATTTTATTATCCTTATTTTTATCTGATGCCATATGAACCCCTCATATTTTCAAATCCAGTTTGTTTTGTGTGCCTAATAATTTTTCAACATTTGTGCTTGCATTTAAAATATTCGCTCTTTCATCTAAAATCCTACATTTCATATCTACAAGGACAAAGCCCTTCTCCAATAATCCATCGTATAGAAGCCTATAATTGTCGTTAAAAAGATTAATGAGTTCTTCATCTTCTAACCTAAAGCGAATGGTAATTCTCTTATTTGTTGCATTTAAGAATGATTCTACAACACCCAAGCTCTTTGTTGATAGGGATAAAAACAATGTGAAGTTACTGGTATCTATCTTTCTTCGACTGTTTTTCCGTTTCATTACATAGAGCTCTCCGGTCGCATTCTCCTGATTCATTTTAATAGGAAGCTGTAAAACCGAATTATATGTAGTAACCTGTTCAAAAAACTTAAAGGCTGTATTAAGCTCCTTAAGTACAGGCAAATTCACTTCTTTCGTGGCATTGTCAGCATTACTCAGAACCTTTTGAGCTAGCTCCAAAATGTCCTTTAGGGCCTCGCTCTTTTCCTTAGCATCTATTTTTTCAACGACGCCATTTTCTGCTCTAATAAAAGCCTTATCAAAAAGCTTTTCTAAAACTGGTTTTAATTCTTTAATAAAGTCGTCGTCATTGCTCTTTCCAATACTCTGATTCTTTTCATGGATTTCTCTTAATCCTTTATTAATAAGCTTTAGAACATCATCCATTGTTTTGTCCACAAGAGGAAACTCATCTTTATTTAGGGTCGCTAATTTCTGTGAATCGTTAAGCGAATCGGTGCTAGCATCATCCTGAAGATTAGAAATTGCATTTTTTATTGATGCCTCAAGTCCTTTTTTATTAATAAGTGTTTGGCCTTCTCCATCGTTGCCCAATCCTGAGATTTCATCCATTAAAGTTTTTGTTAGTAATCCTTTAACATTTTCAATAATGGAGTTGGCTAACTTGTTAGATACATTTGGAAGTAGCTCTCTAATTTGATTAGATAATGCATCTACTTCATGTCTAATAATAGTGGGGGCCAAAGATTTGGCTGCGTTTTGTCTATCCATCTCTACTATTGCCTCAGATATGCCATCTTGAAGGCTTTGAAGGTTTTCGTGAAGACTAAATTCATGTTCGGATATTTTTAAAAGCAGCTCATCCATATTAGAGGACTGAGATAACTTGTTTGCAACAAGAAACGACGCCTGTTCAGTATTAAGCTCAGGCTTAGAATTTAATAGCTCCATTACATTACCAACTAGTTCTTTGGCGTTGGTCACACCTAAGGATTCAAGGTTAAGCTCTATTGTACTGGCTAGCATTTCTTGCATATTTGTTGTATTTTCTGTTTTGGAACCCATGCTTAAAATTTGAGCAGTCAGCTGATTATTTTGGCGTTGGCCTATTTCTAAGGTAATAGTATCGCCCTGGCTAGCAAAAAAGTCTTCAGGGACAGCTGCTGAAAATAATTTACCATCTAAAAGTTTAATCAACAATATCCCGTCATCGAGGGATTGGACTCTTCCTTTAAGAATATCACCCGTACTAAGGGTATCTAAAGATACTTTAGTTAATACCTGAAATAGATTTTGAGGCATGGACTGATTAACATTCATAAAATCCATATGATCACCCGCCCTATTATTTTTAGAGCTAAAAGTCAGCAATACTGTTAAAGAACTATCTAAATTATTACACTATATTTTTAGTAAAGCTTCTTCGATGAATTGGACAAAGCCCCTTTTCTTTTATAGCCTGTATATGAGCTTTGGTACCATATCCCTTATGCTGTGCAAAGCCATATTCGGGGTAAGTCTTGTCCATCTTCTGCATTATTCTATCCCTAGTAACCTTTGCCAAGATAGAAGCAGCAGCAACTGAAACAGAGTTTTCATCGGCTTTTGGAACGGCTGTTTGTGGAATTCCATTGTTTAGCTTGACCGCATCAATGATAAGGTAATCAGGGGTCTGCTTCATGCATCCTACTGCTAGTTCCATGGCTCTTTTCGTTGCCTCATATATATTTATTTCATCTATAATATGATGCTCTACAATACCAATACCATATGATATAGCCTCAGTCTTAATGATTTCATAAAGTTCATTTCTAACAGCCTCAGATACTTTTTTTGAGTCATTAAGCTTATCAATAAGAATGCCCTTAGGTAGAATCACACAAGATGCTACAACCGGTCCGGCTAAAGGACCGCGCCCAGCCTCGTCAATACCTCCTATAAGGGTATATCCATTTTCGTAGGCGGCTGTCTCTATTTTTGTCATAGCTAAAAGGCGTTCTTTTTCATTTTTTATTGCTTTTGCTCTCTTGTAATATTTATCGGCAAGTTTCTTAACTGACTCCCCATATTCTTCAGATAAAGTCGAAAGCCATTTAAAGGCCTCGACGGCCTCCATGGTTTCAGCCTTCTCTTTTAGGCTTTTTATTGTCGGTCTTTTCATTTTAAAGACCTCCTTTAAAGGGAAATTCTAAAGTAATTTTACCAATTTTACCGCCTCTAAACTCATCTAATACAATGGCCGCAATCCGGTTAAGGTCTACTTCTCCACCAGCAATGAGGCATCCTCTTTTTCTCCCAGCTTCCTCTAAAAGGCTAAATCCCTTTTTACCCTCTAACCCCTCTAGTTTATAGCGTCCCATTAGTTCAGTTGGGTAAAGAGCAGTCAATTTCTCCATAAGCTTAGCCGCAAGTTCGCTTGTGTCCATTATTTCATCCTTAATAGCACCTGTTGCAGCAAGATGGAAGCCAATCTCTTGATCTTCAAATTTGGGCCACAGTATCCCTGGTGTATCAAGCAGCATAATTTCAGGATTGATTCTAACCCATTGCTGATATCTGGTTACACCTGGTCTATCGCCAGTGGTGGCACTAACTTTGCCAGCCATTTTATTAATAAAAGCGGACTTTCCTACATTTGGTATGCCTACCACCATTGTCTTTATAGGCCTTTGAATGCGGCCTTTTGCTTGAGCTGCCTCAAGCTTTTTTCTCGTTAGCTGTTTAAGCTTGCCCTTTAGCCCCCCAAATCCCATACCTGTTATAGCGTTAGTATAGATTACTCCTATACCCTGCTGGACAAAAAAGTTTTTCCATTCATTATTCTGTTTAGGGTCAGATAAATCACTTTTATTTAATGCTATAACTCTAGGCTTGTCTCTAAGAATAGAATCAATTTCTGGGTTTCTACTTGATTTTGGGATACGTGCATCAAGCAGTTCTATAACCACATCAACTAACTTTAGGTTGTCTATTATTAGGCGCTTGGTTTTGGCCATATGGCCTGGAAACCATTGAATAATCATTTTATCACTCCATAAGGATAATCATTTTATATGTATTATGTCTTATTACATTGTATCGTATAATTACTCATTAATAAAACAAAAAGAGGACTTATTCGCCCTCTTATGTTCTTACTATTAATTTTTAGAAGCGCCGATATCTTCTCTAACTCTGGCTCTCTTACCAACTCGATCACGCAGATAATAGAGTTTCGCTCTTCTTACCTTACCTCTTCTAATAATCTCAAAAGAGTCAACATTTGGGGAGTGAACTGGGAAAACCCTCTCAACACCCACACCAAAAGAAAGCCTTCTTACAGTAACAGTCTTTCTGATACTGCCGCCCTTCATGGCTATGATTGTTCCTTCATAAGCCTGAATTCTCTCACGGGCTCCTTCTCTTACTTTTACATTAACTCTCACAAAATCACCAATCTTAAGGTTTGGTAAACTTTGCTTCATGCCTTCTTGTTCAAGTGCACGAATAATATCCATTGTACTTTCCTCCTAATCGTAGAGCGTTCATATCTGTTCCATGTGTTAATTATCGGACAAATCAGGCAGCGGACCACTCTGTACTCACGCCGTAATATTGTATCACGGGGAACCCAAATTGTAAACATCATTTTACTGGGAGCCTTTTGCCTATAATTGCAAATTAAAATGAAACGCATTTTCTCTGCTTAAATATAAGTGTCCCATAAACCGCTCTCCTTTGTATTTGCTTTGGTCACTTAACATTATAGCTGAGTTGGTCCCTGTGGGACATTTATTTTTTAGCGACACTTCATTTTACAATTTACTCCTATTAAATGATACATGAATATTATGTTTAAGCCTGCTCAATTTATAAAATATACTAATTGATTATATGGTTACTTTCGTATTATTATAAGAGTACTATACTTTTTATTGTATGATTAGTTACAATGACATTATTTATGATTAAAGATTTAGAAACCAGTGTCTGAACCAGATAGTTTGTAAAACGGTAGAAGCACTGAAAGGAGAACGGTTATGACAAATAAATTAAAAGTGGGTATTGTTGGCGGTACCGGCATGGTTGGCCAAAGATTTGTAACTCTACTTGAAAACCATCCTTGGTTTGAAGTGGTATCTATTGCTGCAAGTGCTAAATCTGCAGGTAAAACCTATGCGGAAGCTACAAGTGGAAGATGGAAGCTATCTACTCCCATGCCCGATTTAGTTAAAAATATAATAGTAAAAGACGCATCGAATATTGAAGAGGTTGCTTCAGAAGTAGATTTTATCTTTTGCGCAGTAGATATGAAAAATGATGAAATAAAGGCGTTGGAGGAAGCTTATGCAAAGACAGGTACTCCTGTAGTCTCCAACAACTCAGCTCATCGCTGGACTCCTGATGTGCCCATGGTTATTCCCGAAATCAACCCTGGTCATCTTGATGTAATTGAGTATCAAAGAAAGCGTTTGGGAACTTCAACAGGTTTTATTGCTGTAAAGCCTAATTGTTCCATACAAAGCTATGTTCCTGCTCTACATGCACTTAAGGCCTATGAGCCTACCGAAGTGGTTGTTTGCACTTACCAAGCAATTTCCGGTGCAGGTAAATCCTTTAAGGATTGGCCTGAGATGATAGATAATGTCATCCCATATATAGGTGGTGAGGAAGAAAAAAGCGAGCAAGAGCCCTTAAGGATTTGGGGTAAGCTTGAAAACGGTGCTATTGTTAAAGCTACTTCCCCTATTATAACTACCCAGTGTATTCGTGTACCTATATCTGACGGCCATATGGCAGCTTCCTTTGTAAAATTTAAAAATAAGCCCTCGAAGGAAGAGATTATTTCTCTTTGGAAAAACTTCAAAGGTATTCCTCAAAAGCTTAACCTTCCTTTGGCTCCAAAGCAGTTTATAACTTACTTTGAAGAGGATAACAGACCTCAGACAAAGCTTGATCGTGATATAGAGAGATCCATGGGCGTTAGTGTTGGTAGACTTCGCGAAGATACCTTATACGACTATAAGTTTGTCAGCCTATCCCACAACACAGTAAGAGGTGCCGCTGGCGGTGCTGTGCTTATTGCAGAGCTTTTAAAAGCTCAAGGATATATAAATAAGAAGTAAGAACGATGACCGCACTATTTGCGGAGCAAAATAAAACCAAAAGCACAAAAATAAGAAGTAATCAAAAAAAGCAGGTGGCGGACTTTTACCCGTTCCTGCTTTTTTACTAGATTATTTCAACAACAACCCTTTTATTTTCTTTGATGGCTGCTGCCTTAATTACAACCCGAATAGCTCTGGCAATTCTGCCTTGCTTCCCAATGACCTTACCCATATCTTCTTCAGCAACTCTCAATTCAAGAACTAAAGATTGATTCTCCTCGACTTCGGTCACATTAACCTCATCGGGATTGTTGACTAAGGATTTTGCAATCTTTTCTAACAACTCTTTCATAGGTCATACCTCCATTCGTTGTAGAAAATAACCCTAACCATTACACAATAAATATCGCTAATGATTCTGGGATACTTAATGCTTAACACTAAATAATTAATACTTAAATATTAATATCCAGTATTAAACTACTCTGTAACTCCAGCAATCTTAAGTAGCTTCTTAACTGTCTCGGTAGGTTGTGCACCATCAGTGAGCCATTTCTTAACTTTTTCGGCATCTACATCAATGATTGAGGGATTAGCTTTAGGATCATAAGTACCTACTTGTTCAATGAACTTACCATCCCTTGGTGATCTGCTATCAGCAACAATTATTCTGTAAAAAGGTTTTTTCTTAGCGCCTATTCTCTTTAATCTAATTTTTACCATGATTTCACCACCTTTCTTAATTTCTAAAATGGTATTTATTATCTTTCGTCAGACTAGTTAACCTAAGTCATTAACGTTCAGACTCATTGTCTAAAAGGGTCTTCCAAATCCGCCGCCCATCCCCTTCATCAACTTCTTCCCTTTAGGGCCTGACAAGGATTTCATCATCTTTTTCATATCCTCGAACTGTTTTATAAGGCGGTTTACATCGGCTACGTTAGTGCCGCTTCCCTGTGCGATTCTCGTGCGCCTTGATGCATTTAGTACACTCGGATTATTACGCTCCTGCTTTGTCATGGACTGTACAATAGCTACAGTTCGTGCAAACTGCTTTTCATCTAAATTTGCTCCTTTTAGTGCTTTTGAATCCAATCCAGGAATCATGCCTATTATCTGATTTAATGGACCCATTTTCTTAAGTTGCTGCATCTGGTCTAGAAAATCATCTAATGTAAAAGAGGCTGTCCTCATCTTCTTCTCAAGCTCTATGGCCTGTTTTTCATCAAAGGCAGTTTGTGCTTTTTCAATTAAGCTTAACACATCACCCATGCCTAAAATTCTAGAGGCCATTCTATCAGGGTAGAAAGGCTCGAGGTCACTTAACTTCTCGCCTAATCCGGTGAATTTAATGGGCTTTCCTGTTACCGCTCTGGTTGAAAGCGCTGCACCGCCTCTGGTATCTCCATCTAGCTTTGTAAGGATGATTCCATCAATACCAAGTTTCTCGTTAAAAGAGGTGGCCACATTTACAGCATCTTGTCCGGTCATAGCATCAACTACAAGAAGTATTTCGTGAGGCCGAACTGTTTCTTTAAGACGCTTTAACTCGTCCATCAGCTCTTCATCAATATGAAGACGCCCAGCGGTATCTATTATTACAACGTCAAATTGCATACTTTTTGCATGGGCTACTGCCTTCTTGGCTATATCAACAGGGTTATTGTCTGTGCCCATCTCAAATACTGGAATATCAAGCTGTCCACCAACAACCTGAAGCTGCTTTACTGCTGCAGGACGATAGACGTCACAAGCAACCAGCAAAGGGCGCTTGCCTTCTTTTCTTAAATGGTTTGCAAGTTTTCCTGTGGTAGTAGTCTTACCTGAGCCCTGGAGGCCAACCATCATATATACACTTGGTGGTGCTGATGAAAATGTCAATTTTGCGGGGACTAATCCCATGAGCTTTATGAGCTCTTCATGAACTATTTTAACTACTTGTTGACCAGGAGTAAGACTTTCTAGTACATCCTGACCTACTGCGCGCTCTGTAATAATGCTAATAAAATCCTTAACCACTTTAAAGCTGACATCAGCCTCTAGTAGTGCAAGCTTTATCTCACGCATCATGGCCTTAACATCTTTGTCGGTTACGCGTGCAGAGCCTTTCATTTTTTTTACTATATTTTGTAATTTTTCTGATAATCCTTCAAAAACCATTCTATACCTCAATCACAAACCTGTGTTATTATCCTATTTTTAAGAAATCTCATATTAAGTAGCTTCAGTTGTGAATATTTAATATAGCTATAATGTATCCAGAACCTTACCAAGTAAATCCATTGCCGATTTATAATCATGGCTATCCATGCACTTAGGAATATCTTTCCCCATTTCATTAAGCTTATCTAACGCCTGTTCAATAACTAGCTCTTGTTTTGAAAATCTTTCTACGAGTCCAAGCTTGTTCTCATATACGATTAGAGCTTTTTTTGCTTTTCTAACACCGTCATAAACACCTTGACGGCTTATTTTAAGGTTCTCTGCTATCTCACCTAAGGAAAGATCATTGTTATAATAATCATCCATTATGTCATATTGCCGCTTCGTTAATAGTTGTCCATAAAAGTCAAGCAATAAAGCTATTTCATAAATATCTTCAACAGCCTCAGCAGTATTCTGTTTAGCTTTTATATTATCCTTCACATTTTTGCCCCTGTCAAGCATTTTTGCTTTACATTTGTTAATTATATAGATTTGCCATTCCCAAGTCAATGGGTGAATGTTGGAATGCGAGAAACTTCACTTACTTGTATACGCAACATTTTTCCTTTATAATTCTAAAAGACATCAATTGTGTTGGAGGTATTAATAGTGAGACTACGAAATGTTCCTGATGCATACGACAAGCTTGAAAAGTGTGATAATTATGTTCAAGCTCCAGAAAAGCAAAAGGGGAACTGGAATAAGTATTTTGCCAATGATAATCCCATTCATATGGAAATTGGCTCGGGTAAGGGTATATTTATTACTACCCTTGCAAAAAATAATCCTCAAATAAACTATATAGCCGTGGAAAAATTTCCGGCAGTACTAATTAAGCTTGTCAAAAAGATACCTGAAAACGGCATCAAAAACCTGGCCGTTATAAGTGTAGATGCCGAAAAGCTTGAAGAGATTTTTACATTGGGTGAGGTTAGTAAGCTTTATCTTAACTTTTCTGATCCATGGCCTAAAAAGCGCCACGCCAAGCGACGCTTGACCTCTCCTGAGTTTTTGAAGCTCTATAAAAAAATTCTAAACCTAGGTTCAATTATTGAGTTCAAAACAGATAATCGGGATTTATTTGATTACTCCGTCGAGGAATTTAGAAATGAAGGCTACAATTTAACACAATTAACCTATGATTTATATAGTAGTGACATGATAGAAGGTAATATTCCAACCGAGTATGAGGAGAAGTTCCATGGTTTAGGGACACCTATAAACAAACTTGTTGCTTTATACGAAAAAC
>CAYMAE010000038.1:0-1389 GCA_964388375.1 uncultured Ruminiclostridium sp. | reverse complement strand
TATCAAGCTATAACACTTGAATACGACTGGTCTCTTTTTACATATTTATAATTTTAATTATTTCTTTATTGTAGCGTACATAAAGTATTTATATCCTAGTGGTGATGACCAGAATCCTTCTATGCTCTGATCTATAAGGTATAGATCAACATAGTAGTAAATTGGGCAAAGCATGCTATCTTCAAAAATCAAATCTTCCGCCTTGTGCATGAGCTCAAAGCGTTCAGCAGGATCAGTTGATGATTTAACCTTTGCAATTAAGGCATCGTATTCAGGATTTGACCATTGAGCGTCATTGTTACCGCCGCCGGTAATCCACATATCAAGCATACTGATTGGGTCATTGTAGTCTGATAACCATCCGTTACGAGCAATTTGGTATTCGCCGTTCTTTCTGGTATTTAAGAATGTACCCCACTCCTGGGAAACCAAGGAGATATTTACACCAATCTTTTTCCACATATCTTGAAGTGCTTCACCTATAGCCTGGTGAGCTGTACCTTCATTATATAAATATTCTATCTGTGGAAGACCTTCACCATTGGGATATCCAGCCTGGGCAAGTAATTGTTTAGCCTTGGCAAGATTTCCTTCATAGTCAGAAGGATCATAATAATCGCCGCCGAGTTCGCGGAATTCCTTTGTAGGATCAGCGTCAGAAAGTCCTGTGGATACAAACGCACCAGCAGGCTCTTGACCTGACTTACCAATTTCTTTAACAATAAAGTCACGATCAATAGCAAGAGTCAAAGCTTCGCGGACTAGCTTATTGTCTAGAGGAGCTTTTTGAACATTAAATGAAATATAGTATGTTCCTAATTGCCCGGCAAGATTAAACTCAGGCTTATCTCTCCAAGCATCAATTTCATCGTTGGGCATGTCATCAGTAAAAAGAATTTCCTTCTTCTGAAATGCATTTAATCTAGCAGTATCCTCTTCCATGAGAACAAACTTAATATTTTCCATGCCGAGATTTTCATAATCCCAGTAGTTATCGTTCTTTGTCATAGTAATATGAGAACCTGATACCCATTCTTTTACTTTGTAAGGTCCATTACCGATATATGTTTTTGCGTCTACCGCCCATGATTCGCCGTTTGCTTCAATCAAATCCTTGCGGACAGGTGAGAAAGTCGGGAAAGCAGTAAGCTCGAGAAAGTAAGGAACCGCATTGTAAAGAGTAACTACCAATGTTTTATCATCGGGTGCTTCAACATTTAAAGTACCATCAGTATAACCATCTATTACTTCGAACATGTACTCGTAGTCAGCTGCTGTTTCAGGGGAAATGGCACGATTCCATGAATATACGAAATCACTGGCTGTAAGAGCCTTACCATCGCTCCACTTAAGGTCGTCACGAAGATGGAATGTGTAAACCTTTCCGTC
>CAYMAE010000037.1:12575-22452 GCA_964388375.1 uncultured Ruminiclostridium sp. | reverse complement strand
TCCCACTCTATTGTGGCAGGTGGTTTACTAGTTATGTCATACACGATACGATTTATATTCCCTACTTCATTTATAATTCTGTTTGATGCCCGCTCCAATAAATCATATGGGAGTCTTGCCCATTCAGCAGTCATAAAATCTATGGTTTTAACAGCCCTAAGTGCCAAGGTATAGTCATAGGTTCTTTTATCGCCTTTAACCCCAACACTTCGCATATCAGTTAATACAGCAAAATACTGATTGATGTCCTTAGCAAGTCCTGCTTTGGCAATCTCGTCTCTAAATATATAATCAGCCTCACGCAAGATATTCAAGCGTTCCCTTGTAATTTCGCCAATAACTCTGATGGCTAAGCCGGGACCTGGAAAAGGCTGGCGCCAAACCAGATTTTCAGGTAGTCCTAGCTCAAGTCCAGCCTGCCTGACCTCATCTTTAAATAAATCTCTTAAAGGCTCTATAATCTCCTCAAAATCAACATAATCAGGAAGTCCTCCTACATTATGATGACTTTTAATAACTGCTCCATCACCCACTCCGCTTTCTATTACATCGGGGTAAATTGTGCCCTGGACAAGAAAATCCACATGACCTATTTTCTTGGCTTCATCTTCAAATACCCTTATGAATTCCTCACCAATAATTTTACGCTTGGTTTCAGGGTCTGTAACTCCCTTTAGACGGTCTAAAAACCTATCTTGAGCATCTACTTTTATGAGATTTATATTAAATTGCTCCTTGAAGACCTCTTCCACTTGCTCAGCCTCATTTTTTCTCAAAAGGCCATGATCTACGAATATGCAGATAAGCTGATCTCCCACTGCTTTATGCAATAGGGCCGCAGCAACTGAAGAATCAACGCCACCTGAAAGAGCACAAAGTACCTTTTTATCGCCGACCTTAGTTCTAATCGAGGTAATGGACTCTGTTACAAATGAGCTCATCTTCCAGTCACCTGTAAGGCCACATATCTTATAAAGGAAATTTTTAATTATTTCTTTTTCTTTAGCGGTACTTAAATCATCTGGATGTAACTGTACCGTATAGAAGTTTTTATGGATATGGGAAATTTCCGAAACAGGGTGGATCTCGGCTGGTGTAGTTGATGTAAAGCCAATACCCAGTACCGGAATATTCATTTCGAGTATCTCGGGTGTACACTCAGGCTTGCCTGTGTCAAGAACTAATTTAGGCCCTCCAGCAAGAATAATTCCCTTAGGATTCTTCGCCTTTATTCTCTCTATAGATGCAGTATAGGGCAATACCTCACAATAAACATTGCTTTCTCTGACTCTCCTGGCAATTAAATTATTATACTGTCCTCCAAAATCCAAAATCAAAACCATATCTCGCTTCAAGTTCTTTTCCACCTTTCGTTTACACGTTAATTCGTACTTGAAATATTATACCATTAAGAAACAACTCTTGAAATATTGATATTCACTATGTTATTATATTTTTGTACCAATTTTTTTGGGCGATTAACTCAGTTGGTAGAGTGTCACTTTGACGTAGTGAAAGTCAGGGATTCGAGTTCCTTATCGCCCACCAGTGCCGGCTTCAGTTTATTCTGAATCCGGCTTTCTCTTTTTATGGGAACACATTCTAGTTTTATTTTAACACTTTATGCCTTAATAAACCTATTTTTTTCTTTATGCGACACCCTGCAGTTGCATGCCATCCCACTACATACAATCCCATAGGCATAGTTTTAATTTTTTAACCAATTACATCTTATATAGATACCACTTGCAAGTGTTTATCTCATATTTCATCTCAAAAATTCGTTCTATGTCATCTATAATACTTTGGGCAGTAAAAACTAGCATGCGATTTCCTGCAAGCTTTTCTTCTTTTCTGTCCAGAATTTTATCTATCTTAATAATCTTAGGCTCCTGTCCGTCCTCAAACCAACGAAACTTAATTGGTCTGATGATACCCTCACAATTATTAAATGAAATCATCTCAATATTTTTCATTAAAACTTTCACCCGCTGCCCACCTCCACACAACTAAAGTTGACTGCGCATGCCTGGGAAATCCTCTATAACCCCTCCGCTAAGAGATGGTATCCCCGAGTTAATAAAGCTACCGCGTACTAGCGAGGTGTTCCCATAACGACATCTGATATTGTCAATACTTGAGTCTAAAGCTTTTTTTCTAGAAAGGTGATCCTCATCAAAAACAGATACTTGGTAGAACTGATCGCTGTACAGTTCAGAAAAGGCAACTCCAAAATACCTTAATGGGTCTTTCTGCCAAAGCTCCAAAAAAAGAGTTTTAGCATTTTTAAAAAGAACTTCAGTAATATTTGTTGGTGAAAATAGCCTTCGCTGGTGCGATGAAAAACTAAGATCCTTCTTTCTAACTGAAACTGATACCACCCGAGTCATAAGCCGGGCACGCCTTAATCGGCTTGCCGCCGTTTCTATAAGAGAAAGCAGAAACAGAAACGCTTCCTTCTTATTATCCACATCATAAGGAGTTGTAAGTGAGTTTCCAACACCTTTTGGTACAGTGCCATATGGATTTACCGGGCAATCATCAATTCCATTGGCATAGCGCCATAACATCTTCCCGAAGCTCTTAAAATGATCAAGCAAAAATCCGGGGTCAGCATGTGCTAATTGTCCGATGCTAAAGATATTAAGCCTGTGAAGCTTTGGTGCAGTTCTTCTTCCCACCATAAATAATTCTTTTACCGGTAGAGGCCATAACTTCGTAGAAATTTCATGAGGAAAAATGGTGTGAACCTTATTTGGTTTTTCAAGCTCCGAGCCCATTTTTGCAAGAAGTTTGTTATTAGATATTCCTATGTTGACCGTAAAACCTAGTTCTTCTCTTACTCTTTGCGAGATTTCTAAAGCTAAATCCATAGGGGTTCTCTTCCCCAAAGACCCGGTCACATCAAGAAAGCATTCATCGACCGAATACCTTTCAAGAAGCGGTGAATACTGGCTAAGTAACTCCATAAGAGCTGTAGAGCATTGCATATAGAGTTCATAATTTGGGTGTATAACCGTAAGGCCAGGACATTTACTTCTAGCCTGCCATAAAACCTCACCTGTTTGAATTCCTGATTTTTTGGCTGGGATAGACTTTGCCAATACAATACCATGGCGGCTTTCTTCATGCCCTCCAACCACGCTTGGAATTTCTCGAAGATCAATCTCTGCGCCATGTTGCAATCTCCATGCCGCTTCCCAAGATAGGTAGGCGCTATTCACATCAATATGCATAATGATTCTACTGTCCACAAAAACACCTCCGGGAATTCTATTATATACCCGAACATATGTTCTTGTAAATGGACTTTTATGTGAAAAGGCATCCACATCTTTGTGAATGCCTGTCTAATTAATCTTTTTTAAGCAATTTGATTATATTGATGCCCATTTATCTACGCTTTTTACCATTATTATCTGATGTAGCATGTGCAACCTGTTCCTTATTCTTTACATAGATATGCTTTATTTTACTATTTCCTGAATCTCTCTCATCAATTTCAAAGCATTTTAACATTTTGATAAGAGGAGTAAGTTTAGAAAATCCAAAATTTCTGGAGTCAAAATCAGGACGTTTTTTCTGAATCATATTGCCTACATCCGCTAAGAAAGCCCATCCATTTTCATCTGCAACATCGGATATAGATGTGGAAATAAGTTGAATCGCATCATCGCCAATCATACTTATAGGGTCTTCACTTGCCTTTTTAGAATCTCCCGCTTTATGATAGTCGGCGGTTCCTAAACTTTGCCTTGTGTTGGCATTTATGATCTCTAGATATGTAAATTTATCGCAAGCTGCTATAAAAGGGCTAGGAGTTTTCTTCTCGCCTATACCAAATACCTTCATCCCAGCTTCTCTAAGTCGAATAACAAGCCTCGTAAAGTCACTGTCACTCGATACAATACAGAATCCTTCAACCTTCTCATTATATAAAATGTCCATAGCATCAATTATCATAGCCGAGTCAGATGAGTTTTTCCCACTGGTGTAGCTATATTGCTGTATTGGTGTAATAGCATTTTCTAGAAGCACCCCTTTCCAGCCTGATACATTAGGTCTGGTCCAATCGGCATAAATACGCTTTATTGTGGGCGTGCCGTACTTTGCGATTTCCTCTAATATTCCTTTAACATTGCCGTAAGGAACATTCTCAGCATCTATTAAAACTGCAAATCTAAGCTCTGAAGTATCTTTCATAAATTATCCTTTCAATTTGCAATCACTTTACCTGATTGCATAGTTGTTTTACTCTGCTTTTTATTATAACACTTTATGCGTATTTGATTCAAGAACGCAACGAAATGCCTTTCTTGAAAGCGATATGAGAATAAACCGTGGATAAATGTTGTATACTTATTATTATATTGAGCTATATATATCCCTTACCATAAATTGTGTTGGGTTGCCCTAATTAAAATTTTGAAATATACTAAAAATATATACAATACTATTCAAAGTAATCAAATCGCTTACATAATTAAACCCTTTATATTACATATCAAAAATTCTGGAGGTAGCGCTGTGGGAGAAATTTTAAAGGCATATATGGTACCCCATCCACCTATTATTATCCCTACCGTAGGGAAAGGTGAGGAAAAAGCTGTTTCATCCACTATAGAATCCTATCATGAAGTCGGAAAACAGATTAAGGAACTGGCTCCTGATGTAATCATCCTTACAACATCTCATGGACCGGCCTACACTGATTATATTCATATTTCGCCGGGTGAAAATCTCAAGGGGAGCTTTAAAGATTTTGGTGCTCCCAACGAGACCATGCAATTTGAATCCGAGTCCAATTTAATTGACAGTATTATTGAGGCTTCAAGTCACCTTGGAATTGATGCAGGATATGGTGGAACAAAAGGTGAGGGCTTAGATCATGGTGCCATGGTGCCCCTTTATTTTATGACACGTTACTATACAGACTTTACTCTAATTCGCATTTCTATAGCCGGACTGCCTATGGAACAACTATATAATTTTGGATATTGCATTCAAAAAGCTGTGTCAGACTATAATAAAAATGTTGTATTTGTGGCAAGTGGTGATTTATCCCATAGACTTCTTGAGAAGGGCCCTTACGGCTTTACCCCCGAAGGTCCTATTTTTGACGCGACTCTAGTAAATATTATAAAGGAAGTTAATTTCAAAAAGCTTATCACTATTGATGAAGAACTATGTTATAAAGCTGGGGAATGTGGTCTAAGATCTTTTGTTATTATGGCTGGGGCCTTAAACGGCTTAAGTATAAAATCCAAGGTCTTATCATATGAAGGCACCTTTGGAGTTGGATATATGGTAGCCGAGTTAACCATTGATGGTAAGGACCTTTCACGGGATTTATTCTCGTTTTTTGAATCTAAAAGCCATTCTGAGGTTGAGGCTACTAAAAAATGTGAAGATTCCTATGTGAAATTAGCTCGCGAATCGTTAGAATACTATGTCAGAACTGGTATGGTTCTCGATCCTCCAAGCCATTTACCCCCTGATATGATTAATCAAAGCAAAGGGGTTTTTGTTTCTATAAAAAAACACGGTAACCTACGAGGATGTATAGGCACAATCTCACCTGTCTATGGCAATGTAGCTGAAGAAATAATATATGATGCTATAAGTGCTGGAACTCGCGATCCAAGATTTAATCCAGTTAAAAAATCAGAGCTAAACGATTTACTCTACAGCGTGGATGTCCTAGAGGAGTCTGAACCTATAAGCAGCATTGATGAATTGGACGTAGTAAAATACGGCGTAATAGTTACAAGTGGTCATAAACGTGGGCTATTACTGCCTAATTTAGAGGGAATAGATACCCCTAACCAGCAGGTTGAGATGGCGCTATACAAGGCTGGCATTAGTGAAGAGGAGCCTTACGAAATGGAGCGTTTCGAAGTTATTCGTCACAATTAGTCACAATCAGGAGGATTCATGAGTAAAATAAAGGCACAGTATTTTATGAAAAAAAAGGACAATGCCGTGTCCTGCCAACTTTGTCCTCATAATTGTCATATTAAAGATGGTAATAATGGTATTTGCAGAGTCCGCTCCAATTTAGATGGAGAGCTTTATGCTAAAAGCTATGGACAAATCTCCTCAATAGCCTTAGACCCTATTGAAAAAAAACCGCTTTACCGATTTCACCCAGGCTCTAAAATTCTTTCTGTTGGAAGCTTTGGTTGTAATTTTTCCTGCTCCTTTTGCCAAAATCACAGCATAGCACTAGAAGACCCCGAAACAGCCTATGTATCACCCGAAAGCCTTGTATATAAAGCGCATAGCTTAAAGTCTTCAGGAAACATTGGCCTTGCCTATACTTACAATGAGCCCTTTATTAGCTTTGAATATGTTCTGGATTGCTGCAAGCTAAATAATGACAATGGGCTAAAAAATGTACTTATTACAAATGGATATGTTCAAGAAAAGCCCCTTATGGAGCTACTTCCATATATCGATGCAATGAATATTGACTTAAAAAGCTTTTCTTCAGATTTTTATAAGAAATTCTGTGGTGGTAGAATTGATCCCGTTAAGAAAACCATAGAATTATCTGCAAAGGAATGTCATGTGGAAATAACTTGTCTTATTATACCTGAGCTTAACGATTCACCCGAAGAGATTGAAGCTATGGCCATGTGGATTTCTGAGTTATCACCTGAAATACCTCTGCACCTTACCAGGTTCTTTCCTAGACATAAACTTGTTGATAATAACCCAACGCCTCTGACGACATTAGAGACTCTTGCCAAAATTGCCGCTAAACATCTCAAGTATGTTTACCTAGGCAATATTTAAAGTGCTGTGTGTGATGTCAAATTCGCGCAAGCTTTGTGGCTCTAGTTTTTACACGGCCTGATGTCCTAAATATTTTAATATTATGCTCCATTCCTTGATTAACTTTTCTAATGTATAATGACCATTTGCTGAACTGGTGGAAGGCAGCACATAGCTTTCTATAAGAGTTCTAGGATAGCAAAGCCTTCTATATAGTTCCTCGGCTTTTTTCCCATTTGTAAAGATAGCTTCAATATTAGAATTTGTAAGAACAATGGATAAATCATTTGCCACAGGATTTCTAATAGAGCTATCCTTAGATGCGTCAATTTCACAGCTTTCAAGAACATCCCAAAGAGCAATTTTCTCTAAAACTAAAAAGGCCTTTTTCTCTTTTATACCCTGGGGCAAGCAATGGCCGACAAGTCCTGATAACACCTTCCAAAAGCGATTCTGAGGGTGTCCATAATAAAAATTTTCTTCTCTGGACTTAACCGACGGAAATGTTCCTAGTATCAGAATTTTTGAATATGAGTTATATACTGGTTCAAAAGGATGTACAACCATACGCCACCTGTAATTCCTAATCGTGTTCTTTTGCGAGAATCAAGCTTCTTAAGGCCTTTTCAAAATTTTCGTTATCCACATTGGAACGCTTTTGCATATTCTTAGTGCGTCCTCCAGCTCTTCTTATCTTCTGACCTAAATGACGCTCAAATAAAAGCTTATCCATATTTGACGAAGAAAAAACAAGTCCATTCTGATTTACCGCCTTTGCACCCTTTCCAAGAGCAAGAGCTGCTACACCGTAGTCCTGGGTTACCACTATGTCGTTTTTTTGAGCCCTATTAATAAGAACAATGTCTACACCATCCCTGGCTTTATCCACTGTTATTACCGTAACATCTTCATTTCTCCATGCATGGCTAGTATCCATGAACATGATTACATTGATATTCATCTCTTTAGCTACCTTGATAATAATTTCCTTAACAGGGCAAGCATCTGCGTCCACTAAAATTTGCAATAAAATTACCTCATTTTTTACATCTATAAATCCATATTATATCCTGGTTTTTTTGTTAGGGTTTTCTCTTTAGAAATAATATCAGGCTCATATACTTTCTCTTTCCACATTTCAGGTGAAACTTCTTCAAATGCAACGGATATGCTTTTCTCCTCAACGTCTATTGTTTCGATAAGGGTTTTTGTTATCTTGTCTGTTAATATCTGCTTTTGTTCATCCGATCTACCCGGATATAATTTTACGATAATATGTGGCATAATTAATTCCCCCTTGTGTTATTATTATCTCTTACACCATAACAAAATTCTTTTATACTGTTTGCTTAAGCAATGCGATCAATGAACTCAAGTCCAAGATACAGCTTGTCATCTTTTATTTCTATATTGAGCTCTCCGTTAAATGCTTTTTTAAGATTTTTATTTTTTCTAATCATAACATCTGAATTAATAAGTATCTCTTGAATTTTTTCTAGTGTAGGTAAGCCATATTTAGTCATATCTTGATCATAAGGAATAAACGATAAAAACATCTTATGTTTACTGATTCCTTCAAGTGTTTTTGTTAGCTCTTTTAATTCCCAATTATTTCTGACATTTCTATATGTATTTCTTTCCTCTTCAAGTGTTTTTCTTTCCTTTTCAGGCATATGAGCGTGATAAGTTTCAAATCGGCGTTCATGCAATCCATTAATAAACACCTCAGGAATATTATTCTCCAACATATTGCTTAACCCAGACACTAGCTTATTCTCAATAACTTCATTCATATTAACCTTGCTAAGCTGTTCCTCTATCATCGAAATTATTTGTGCGGGCGGTATGTTGTATGACTGACCGTACCGTTCCTGAGTATCCTTTTGCGATTTTAGAAATTCATTATTAAATTTGCCAAGTGTGAGATTATATGATTCAATCACTTTTCCAAAAACAAGACTAATAGTAATCGTAAAGTCCGTTTCTACTAAATCAACAAAAATGCGTTCTTCAAAAGATAAACGATAGCATACCTTAATATCGTCGGTAAATCTCCTGTTTATAGCACCCCATAGTCTTATTTTGTCGCTCTGTTCTAAAAACATTTGTATTTCTTGATTCATAAATTTTTTCATGCCTCGTAGCTAGTATAAGTAGTTAAATGAAATGGCATGAATTAGACACCCCCTCAACAAATTATTTAACTTTATTTTTGTCCCACATTTTATTTACTATCTGTTATATCTAAGGGCTATAAATAAATTATACTACTCATTATCTATTTTGTCCGTTAAATAAGGCCTTTATAATTATAAGAATAGTAGAACTATTCCATGAATTACCTCCTAAAAGGCATTGTTTTAGCCTATCAATTGGTTGTATACTTTATAAGTATGCACACACGCTCTTAATATATAGAGATTTTTATAATGACTACATTGTCTACACCTTAGGAGGAGAAACCGAATGAACATAATTGTCCATTTAATGTTTGCAGTTTCAATAAGAAATCGTCTTAAAAAGCGTCTTGGTATTTCATTGAATTTACCCGGATTTTTATATGGGAATATATTACCCGATATTAGCAAGAAGTATGGAGCACACCCTCATTATATAAGGAATGCCCTTACTCATGTTGTTTCTTCAAATGAAAAACTTTCATCTGAGAACAATGACCCTCTTTACTCCTATAGTTTTGCTAAAGAACTTGGAGCTATAAACCACTATTTATCCGACTTTTTCTGCCATCCTCATACTGAGGGTTACAGCAAGTCGAAGGCACATCATGGATATTATGAGTTAATGATGATTACCCACTACAAAAAGGGCTTGAAAGCTCTGTATTCATTACTTAAAAAACAGGTTTCGTCTGTACATCTCAAGGATTTGAAAATGTTTATTTTAGATAATAGTAAAATATATACAAATAGCAAGACTTCCGATGTCAACGACATTAGCTATGCCCTCTACACCGGAATACTAATGAGTGAGGACATCTTAGTTAAGTCTCTCTCCGCTAGTACTGCTGCGGTGCTACCTGCAAGCTAGGAGCGTTAGCGACGCTGGCGAGCAGCTAGTAGCACCCATGCAAGGCTTGCCC
>CAYMAE010000037.1:3903-12475 GCA_964388375.1 uncultured Ruminiclostridium sp. | reverse complement strand
TAGGAGCGTTAGCGACGCTGGCGAGCAGCTAGTAGCACCCATGCAAGGCTTGCCCAAGAAGACGAACAACAGTGAAGTCTGATTGGCAGCAAGCTACTGCTGCGGTGCTACCTGCAAGCTAGGAGCGTTAGCGACGCTGGCGAGCAGCTAGTAGCACCCATGCAAGGCTTGCCCTTGCCCTCCTGCTATTTTGAGAATTTTGACTCTTTAAACCTCATAATCCTGAGCTTGGTATATTCCTCTGGAAAACTGGAAAATTCACTTAAGCGCCCATCACGTCTATCATAGCTATGGCAGCATATCTTTATTTCGTCAAACGTATTTCCTTTTTCAGTAACATAAAGACAGTGCCCGTACCGATATGGAGCATAAGACTTTACTATCAATTGAATAATGTCGCCTTCTCTAACAATAGAAGGGTCAAAGTTCTGCCATTCTCCTTCGAAGACACCTGTTGCCATAGGCCCGTCGACCTTACTAGAAAGAGCATAGTCATAAAATTCTACTACTCTACACCACCTATTAGAACCGCTAAAAGACAAGGATCCATACCAGATAAAAGGAGCCATCTGAACATGTTTTCTTATCCTATCCTTATTCTCAGCGATTGTTTTATCGTCCATTCCAGAAATCCATCCGCCATATGCCGCCCAAATGCATTGGCTGCAAAAGTTTGTACAATCACTTCCATTGCTATCATAAAAGAAAAGTCTTTTTCCATCATCTAATTTAAAATAGTCTGCATAAAGACGAGCATATTCTATACCTCTTGTTGCATTATAAACATACTTCATTTTTAAAACACTCTTTAAAAATTAGTCCTACCTTTATAATATTAAGGCTATTATTTATTTATCAATATAAATGAGGCGAAAACGTTGCTCCACAAAGACCAGCGTTAGCGAAGTATTCAATTTGATTTTGAGAATATTTATGTAAGATTGCCATATTCTTTTAGTGATGCTTATAGATGAGGTGAATCTCTTGCTAGTCATTATAAGGAAAAAATCTCTTGTTATAATAAGCGTTATTTTAATCGGCTTAGCCCTTATTATAACTGGCCTTATCCAATATCTAGACACCACTGCTTCCATGTATACTACAAATATCGAGGAAGAAAAGAATTTCATCAAATGGGTTGAATTTAATGTACCCATTTCTGTTATGGAAAAAGCACTTGCCTTAGACATTAAATCTTATGAAACGGAAACTAAGCTTAATTGGATTGAGCTTATAGCCTATTTAGCTACTAAATATGGAGGGAACTTCAAAAGATATAAAAGCTCTGATATGGATAAGCTAGCCAAAGTCCTTAACGAGGGCGAAACCATGGAAGATTTAACAGCCAACTACAAGCATTACTCCTATTATTATGAGGCATACGCAGCCGTTTTGGGCGGCTTTGTGGGTGAATATGAGATTGAAGTCGAGGACAAGGACAATCCGGAAAATAAAATATTCGTAAAGAAATATGGTTTAAAGGCTTTCTCTCCAATAGCAAGAGGCTATGGTTTTTCCCATTATGATGATTTTGGCAATAGTAGATCCTATGGTTTTAAAAGAAGGCATCTTGGAAATGATCTTATGGGAAGTGTCGGCACCCCTATAATCGCAGTAGAATCAGGTATTGTAGAAGCATTGGGATGGAATAAGTATGGTGGCTGGAGGGTAGGAATACGAAGCTTTGACGGAAAAAGATATTACTACTACGCCCATATGCGTAAAAACCACCCCTATAACAACACTCTGGCAGAAGGGCAAATTGTAAAAGCCGGTGATGTTATAGGCTATTTAGGGATGACGGGCTACAGTAACAAGAGGAATGTAAATAATATCAAAACACCTCATCTTCATTTTGGTATGCAGCTTATTTTCGATGAAAGCCAAAAGGAGAACAATAATGAAATTTGGATAGATGTATATGCCATTGTTAATTTGCTACAAAAGAATCGATCCTCAGTATATAAGGATACTGACCTTAACGATTATTTTCGCGTCTATAATATTAAAGACCCCATTTCTCCCGAGAGTGTTGAAGAGCCAAAATAAATCATGATTCGGGTAACACATGCTTGTTTTCATTAATATAATACTAATGGATTATTAAACAAGCCCCCGATAGGTGATTCAAATGCCCATGTCAGCAAGAGAATTATTTGCCCGAATTATAAAGTGCGAAGCAGCCGGAGAAGGTGACAACGGCATGAAGGCTGTAGCCACCGTAGTAATGAATCGGGTACATGTTCCATATGGTGAATATCAGAGGGTATGCCAAGGAAACCTTCGCTGTGTCATCATGCAACCAAATCAATTTACATGTATTAAAGAACGTATCGCCGGAGTATATAACCCACAAAACGTTTATAATATGACCCCAGATCAGGTTCACTATGATATTGCCGACTGGGCTCTATCTGGCAACAAATCTTTAGCTGCAGGTGAATGTCTATGGTATTACAACCCTTTTAGCCCCCAATGCGCAACATATTTTCCGTCAAATCAGTCAGGGGTATATTTCAACCGAGTTGTACAGCACTGTTTTTACAATGCAACCCAGCTTTATGCCCAAACTTAGATTAGTATAGCGAAGTATAATTGGTAGCAAGCTACTGACTCCAAGGAAAGAGGTATTAATATGAATAATGTAAGTGGTCAACGACAGGGATCGCCGCAGTATATGAATCAACCCTGCCCCGGATACAGTAAAGGAATGCCCGGGCAAAGCGGCTTACCAATGACTACCACGCCCCCCACAATACCGCCGGGGCAGAATTTACTAAACCAGATGCCTACCGGAATACCGGGAGGTCCTTCATACGGACCAGCTCCGAATCTGCAACAGAGAATGCCTGGCCAAGGTCAAGTTCCAAGCACTCCTATCGTTCCTGGAGCAGGGCAATTCATGCCTTCACAGGCGACAGCACCAATTGTACCTTGGGATCGTCCAATGCCTGTGACTACCGAAAGCCTTCAATTCATGAATGGATTTATGCGTACTCAAATCGGGCGAAGAGTTACAATAGAATTTCTTATAGGAACAAACACGTTAACTGATAGGACAGGAACTTTATTAGCGGTAGGTGCAGATTACATATTAATAAATGAAGTGGAGACAGATGACATACTTCTTTGTGATTTCTACTCCATGAAGTTTATTAAGTTTTATTATTAGCATATAAATACAGTGATGTACAGTTCGCGCCCAACTAGCAAGTGAATTAGCCTTTTGCTGGTCCTCTTAGCTTTTGGGCGTACATTTTTCATATCAGGTAATGGCTGATGTGTAATTTCGATCAATAGTAATGACACTATTGAATGTTAAATCAATTTTCTTAATTTCTTTATCGATAAGCTCCCTAAGCTCATTGTCACTTGCTTTACACTTTATGGGGGCAACCACATCAAATATCAAATTACTATGTGTTGGTCCATAGACAACCCTGAAATCGTGCATTGAAAGTTTCGGGTTTATCACAGAAATAATTTCTGTTACTTGCCTTCGAAGTTCATTTACTCCCTCGTCATTTGTTGCCAGGGGATCCATATGAATTACCAAGTTCAAGTTAAACTTGTTAGATATGTCTCTTTCTATATTGTCAATAAGATCATGGCTCTGCAATAAATCACCTTCGGCAGCGACCTCAACATGAACTGAGGCAAAGAGCTTACCTGGGCCATAGCTATGAACCATGAGATCATGAATCCCTAATACACCTTCATAGCTTAATATTTCTTTCTCAACTTCTGCGACAAGCTCAGAATCAGGGGCAAGTCCCAGTAGAGGATTTAATGTTTCAAAGACCAGTTGGATACCTGAATATATAATGAATAGTGCAACTGCAACACCCATATAACCATCAATCTGAATATTTGTTAGCCTTGTAAATATAATTGCAACCAAAACTGATGTAGTTGAAATGACATCATTTATACTGTCCTGACCTGTAGCAGCTAGGGTAGCAGAGTTAATTCTTCTACCCAAATCTTTATTAAATGTGCCTTGCCATAGTTTCACCAGGATTGAAATTATAAGCACAATTACCGTAAGATAACTAAAGTTGATAGGATTGGGATTAAGTATTTTTTGAGATGAGGTCTTTATTAGTTCAACTCCCAAAAGTATGATTACTACAGATATTACAAAGCCCGTGACATATTCGACCCTTGCATGTCCGTAAGGATGCTCCTCATCAGCAGGCTTACTAGATATTTTAAAACCTACCAAGGTAATCACTGATGAACCTGCATCAGTAAGATTGTTTACTGCGTCTGCCGTTACAGCTATACTTTGAAAAATTATTCCTACTGCTAACTTTATAACAAAAAGAAATGCATTTGAAATAATACCTATAACACCAGCAAATAACGCATATCTTATTCTCACCGCTGGTTGTTCGGTGTTTTTATAATCCTTTATAAACCTCTTTACTAGCCGTTCAGTCATTTTTATTTTACCTCTAAATAATACATAAATAATGGTCATACATATTTATTCCGAACTGTAGCAAAATCTTCTTTTAAGCATGAAAGATTCTTTACGCAGAATCATATAACTTAAGCCTACCTGTCTAAAATAAAATTTTGCGCAAGGGATTCTAATGTATCTCTTTTTCTAATCAATATATCATTCCCCTGAAGGTCTATAAGCACCTCAGCAGGCCTGAGCCGGGAATTATAATTAGATGACATACAATAGCTATATGCACCCGCATTAAATACTTTTATTATGTCTCCTGGTTCACTTTGGGGAAGCCTTCTGTCTTTGGCAAGGATATCGCCGCTTTCGCAAATATTTCCAACAACAGTTACTATCTCTTCTTCCATGTTATTTTCATTATTCTTCTTGATGATAGCAACCTCATGATGTGAATCATACATTACAGGCCTGACAAGTACATTAAATCCTATATCTGTGCCAACATATGTATTGCCATAGTTCTGCTTAACCGAATGAACTGTACCAAGCAAAATCCCACATTCAGCCACAATATATCGTCCAGGCTCCATCTTAATAATTATATCTTTATTAGGATACTGTTCTATAAATTTATCTAAAACAACATCTAATTCTTTTGCCAGTCTAGCCATATCAAGTCTGCTTTCACTAGGCTTATACGGTACACCAAATCCTCCCCCAATATCGACAAAATTCAAGGTTGAAAATTCTTTTGCAATATTCAGAAATGACTTTACTCCTTCTATATAGACCTGCCAGTCAAGAAATAGAGATCCCATATGTTGATTAATACCAACAAGCTTAAGATTATATTTCTTGATAATATCCTTTACCTGGGGGATAAACTCCATTTGAACACCAAACTTAGTCTTCTTACCTGCTGTAACAACCTTCTCATGATGACCAGCTCCGATTCCTGGGTTAAAGCGTACAGCTACATTACCCCCCGGATTAATCTGCCCATACATCTCTAATTGTGAAAGCGAATCAACACTAATTAAAATATTTCTTTCTATTGCAAATCTCATTTCATCTTCAGAAACATTATTAGGAATAAAGAAGATCCGATCACTTTCAAAGCCAGCTAGCTGCTCAATATATATTTCTCCAGGGGACATTGCATCCGCATCTAGCCCCTCGTCTTTTATAATCTTCAATAGATCCAGGTTTGTATTTGCCTTGGCAGAATAGTTTATTCTAACATTCTCCCTTGGTAGTAGATTTTTCATCTCTCTACATCTATCTCTTAAAACGGCCTCGGAATATACATAAAGAGGTGTTCCATACTTTTCAGTAAGCTTTATAATTAAATCGTGGTCAAAATGCATATACAAGTCTCCTTCGATAAAGGTTTTCATTACATTTTAAAGTAAATTAGTAAATAAATCAATCAGATAAAGCCTTTTCAAAAACCCTAAGCAGATTCTCTTATTATCTAATTAGTAGCTTAAGCCTTGTTTTTACAGTCTTTACAATGTCCATAAACCTCTAAATTATGTCCTTTAACTGTAAAGTTAAGTTGCTTTTCTATTAGCCTTTCATAGCCTTCTAATGGGCAGCCTTCAACCGGGAAAACCCTTCTGCAATCTACACATAAAAGATGGTGATGGTGTTCATCGCAAAAAAGCTCATAAATAGCCTTATTATCATCAGGTAAATTACTTCTTACCACAATACCCTTTTCCTGGAATACGTCAAGAATTCTATAGACCGTTGAAAGACTTATTGGAATCCCTTTTTTCTTTAATTTTATATACAAATCTTCTGCAGAAAGTGGAAAAGAATCGCTATCCAACAGCTCTAATATGGCATACCTTTGTTTTGTTGCTCTGAGATTTCCCTTTTGTAATAATTCCTTGTATTTATTTTCATACCCCACTTTCGGCCCCCTCTCTATAGAAATTTCTTTCTAAATGCATAAGTAACAAAAAATATCATGGATGAAATCAGCACTATCGTAGATCCTGTAGCTGTTTCAATATAATAGGACATAGCAAGTCCGAATACTCCAGAAAAAACAGAGAAGACTATGGCGAATAAATGGTATTGTCTTTGATTACGTGCAATATTGCGTGCTGATGCGGCAGGAAGCACCAAAAATGAATTAATTACAAGTAATCCAATCCAAGACATAGAAGCAGTTACAACAATAGCAACCACACAACTAAATATTACCTCATACCAAAAAATTTTAATCCCTCTACTGCTGGCCAAGGATGGGTTAACACTTACAAGAAGTAAACGATTAAAGAAAAATAACCAGAATACAATTACCAAAACAAGTACTATAGCAAGGAATGCTATTTCCTCAGAGGTGATACTGAGAATATCGCCAATAAGATAAGTGTTTAGTTTTGTAAAGCTCTTTCCCCCAAGCGTAGCAAGAAAAATCCCCAAAGCAATTGACATTGAGGAAAACACTCCAATAATAGTATCACTGGACATTTTACTTTTGTTCTTTACTATCGATATAAGAAAGGCAAAGAGCATCGAGAATAAAACCGCTGAGCCAATAGGCCTTACAAATCCCATAAGTGCGCCTATTGCAACTCCGGTAAATGCTCCATGACCTAAAGCGTCAGAGAAAAATGACATGTTTTTATTTATAACCATTGTACCTAAAAGCGCAAAAATTGGGGTCAGAATAATAATTGCCAACAGGGCATTCTTCATAAAAATCATACGACCAGGTTCTGCCCATTCAAAGGGGAGAATCTCTAAAAGCTTATACCATAATTCCATTATAAATCCCCCTCACCTTTGCTGTTTTGTCTTTGTAATCGCAGTGAAAACACCTCCGAAAAAATCTGACTATCTAATACTTCAGAAGGTGTCCCCGCCTTAAGAACGGTTTGATTTAATAAAATAACCCTATCTGCATACCTTCGGACCATATCCATATCATGAGAGATTAATATAATTGAAAGGTCATAGGCTTTCCTCACCGCTGATACTGTCTGATAAAAAAGCTCAATCCCACTTTGGTCAATTCCTGAGACAGGTTCATCTAAAAGCAATAAATCGGGTATAGGCTCCAGTGCCAGAGCCAAAAGAACTCTCTGTAGCTCTCCGCCTGATAATGACCCGATTCGCCTATCTATAAGATGGTCTGCCTTTACAACGGAAAGTCTTTCTTTTACCTTATCAACTTCTTTTTTCCTTCGCACAAGCCATGTAGGATATGCCGAGCGGCATGCAAGGAATAAATCCATTACACTCGTAGGTGAAGTGGAATCGAGGTTCAAGCTCTGAGGCACATATCCCATTATCGGCGTTTGTGATGATTGGCTTTTAGCGTGGACATATTGAAGATCTCCCGTGTGAGAAAGCTCCCCCAAAAGCGCCTTTAAAAGGGTACTTTTTCCTGCGCCATTAGGTCCTATAATAGCCGTGAGCTCCCCACAATGAATATGAAGATTTACATCCTTAAGAATAACAGTATTGCCTTGGGTCACGCCGAAATTTCCAATTTTGGTACAGCATAATCCACAGCACTGTTGTTGGCATACGCTATCCGTTTCTTTTTCATGTCTGTTTTTCATTTTAATGCCTCTGCTAAAATCTTTAGATTCTCTCTCATTACTATTTCATAGCTTTCTAGCTGTGGATCCTTAGGACCTGTAACTATAGGATCAAGGGGATATATCTTAGCTCCAGTCTGACTTGCAATAGACTCGGCCGCCTTTGTAGAATACTGGGGTTCAACAAAAATCACCTTAACTTCTAAGTCTTCAATAGTGTTTATTGTTTTGGCCAATTCTCCAGCACTTGGCTCTGATCCCGGCTCACTTTCAACTACCGCAACAACGCTTAAATCAAATTCCTTTGCAAAATAGGTAAAAGCCTCATGAAATGTAACTATATCCTTTGTATTAATATCTTTTAACTCAAAGTGCATCTCGGCCTTAAGATTTTCTAGCCTTTGTATATAATCAAGACTATTTTTCTGATAGGCCTCTTTATTAGATGGATCTATTGCAATAAGAGCTTCAGTGATATTTTTCACCTCTGCAATAGCACCGGTAATACTGACCCAAACATGGGGGTTCGTTTCGCCGTGGTCGTGGCTATCGTGGCCGTGAGCATCGTCATCTGAATGCTGCTCGTCTTCTTCAT
>CAYMAE010000037.1:0-3803 GCA_964388375.1 uncultured Ruminiclostridium sp. | reverse complement strand
TCAAGGGTTTCTTCTCCCAAAAGGTCAATCCCCTTTGATGCCTCAATAATTTCAAGCTCTGGCAATTGGCTTATTACCTTGTCTAAGAATGATTCCATTCCCGCACCATTAATAACAAAAATATCGGCCCTTGCAAGTATCTTCATATCAGAAGGTGATAGCTGATAGTCGTGAAGACAACCCGTTTGGGGCTCTGTCATATTTACTACAGTTACGCCATCAACATCCTTAGCTATATTTGCTGTTAAAATATACATGGGATAAAACGAGGTAACTATTACGGTTTCCGAATCATCAAAAGTGTTGATCTTTCCTGAGCCACATGAAGTAAAAGCCGTGGACAATACAATTATTATTAATAAAATTCGAATTTTTTTCATTACTAAATATTTTCCTCCGTTAATGAGAATGATTCGCATTTGCATTTTATTATATTATGCACCATATTCTAAAAAAATAAAAGCTATTTCGAAAAGAAGTCTAATACTTTGACACGGTAGCATTTTTTGTGGACAAGAATACTATGTATTAGGAGCTTGTACAAAAGGGGGACCACTATGTTTGGTAGAAACAGAGGCCGTTTTGGGCGAGGGAGGTGCTGTTGCTGCTGCAGATGCTGTTGCAGATGTTGCGGCAGGTGTTGCTGTAGGTAAAGCTAAGCTCATCCCAAACTTTGAAACGAGGCAAGCCCATGCCTTAAATAGGTTCTAACTTATCTAATTTGCCGACACGGGGTCCGTTTGCTCGGGCCCCATTTCTTTACAAATAATTTTTAATGACAACCTTTATTTACTTTATCCCTTGCGATACCAAATGTTTACCGCCACAGCCAGGAAGCTTATTAACTGTAAATCCTGCGGCTGTGAGTGCTCGCCTTACGTCCCCTGCCACAGTAAAAGTAGAGAACCCTCCCCCGGCTTTAGTTTTTTCTCCAATAGCCAGAAGAAGCTCGGGCCTCCACATAGACGGATTCTTCTTAGGACCGTGCCCATCTAGAAACCAAACATCACATGGTGTGTTAAGTGCATTCACCATTTCAAGAGCCTCTCCTATAAATAGATTTAGCTCAATAGTACCAAATGGCTGCTGTATTATAGCCGAATGCCATCCGGGAATGGTTATATCAATACTTTTATATGCATCCAGTAGGATATCAATCTCTTTTCCTACTCTCTCTTCAAAGCCACTTAGGATAGATTGAATTCTCTGGCTAGGTAAAGGATATAACTCGACAGAATTATATAAAATTTCAACATTTTTTAAATTGTTTTTACTCAAATACTCCATGAGCGAGACCACTAGACGCCCTGCGCCAAAACCTGTCTCGCCGATTATTAAAGGAGTACCTGTCTCAACCGCCATATTGATTCGCTCAATTAGATTATTATATCTAAAAAAGATTTGTTGAGCTTCGTCTAAAGCGTTGACTACATCAAAATATCTATCATCAAAATGTTCATTTACAAGATGTTGCGGTATAAACATATATATCTCTTTTCTTATCTTAAGTTTTTCTTAAATATAATTATACTAGCAGCACATAAGACATTAAATAATCTTTTTTTCATATTATTCACTCTCCTTTTCTCTTATTTTACTATCAGAGACTAGGAGTTTTGAATTGCAAATCGGAAATGAAAACCTGTTAATCGGAAATAATAAAACAAAAAAATTAAGAATTACTAAACCGGCTCCTGTATTCGGATGGGGTACAACCAGCATATTTTTTGAAAGAGCGAAGGAAATGAGCATCATCTTTATATCCCGCTCTTTCCATAATATCGTTAATTGTAAGGTAGGTTTTTCTTAACAGAGAACACGCTATTTGCATTCTAAGACTAGAAATGTACTCCATTATGGTTATACCCATAACAGACTTAAATTTTCGATTTAAAGTGGTTTTATTGGTGTGAAACTGTTTTGTGACAGTCTCCAACCTAATCTTATCCATATAGTTGATGTTAAGCCAACTTATCACGTTTTTTATCTCATCGTTTATTTGGCCGAGATATATTTTCTCATTAGCCTCATCCTCGTTATAGATCGAGTTCGCAAGCAGAAGTAGCTCAATAAAATAAGAACGGCTACGACATGGCCAGAGACTATCTTTTTGCTCTTTAAGCCCCATATCTGTCAATTCTATAAGCCGCGATACACGATTGCCAAGATAATGGTTGGTCTGACAAGCACCTATGTAGGATTCATTACGTTCAAAAAATGCCCTAAAGAAATATGTATCATCTTTTAATGAACTTTTCCAATCCTCAATACTATCATATTCAATATATCTTTCAAAGCAGGAAGGCTCAAAATACATTATGTCCATTTGTAGATTAATGGCGCTATTAATTTCAATTATATCAGACTCATTTATACATAAAATAGAAGGGCTTGTTACAAATTGCATGTTTTCACCATTTCTAAATACTCCGTGACCCTCCTTGACATATATAATCCTATATCTATCATTCAGGCACTTGTAGTCTAAATGGTCAACCCCCATGACACAGCTTATCTTAACCTCGAGGCCGGGGTATATCTCCCTGCCTATTGTGGTAAGACTTGTTTGATACATTTTATCCCCCACCATTATTAATTCTTACATACATCATAATAATACCAGTTTTTATTATAATAGGCAATGTCAGGCGATATACTGACATGCCATTAAAATCACCTATTAGTACTCTTTTATAGCGTGAATAAAGCTTTCCATCTTATCTCTGTATTCTTGGTTATAGTCCTGCCACATAGAAAAATGATTGCTATCGTCTACTGTCCAAATCTCTTTATTATTATTTGGGATAGCATCGTATATATCCTTCCCCATAAAATAAGGGGTAAGGGTGTCAGCCTTGCTATTAAAAATAAGAACTGGAGTTTTTACGTTTTTCATGGCAGATGGTACATCGGCATCCTGGTATGTAAATCCTAGTTTAAGCTTATTTACAACATTTCCACACCAAGATAAGTAGGATAGTGGTATACCAACATCCATGTCCTTCATGGTATCTTTAAGCATCCACTCCATACTGCTAACAGGACTATCAAGAATGAGAAAATCCACTCTCTCGTCCATATCTTCATATCCAATTGCAAGACCAGCAGTTGCACCCCCAAATGAGGCACCCCATACTCCAATTTTTTGTGCAGGAGCCTGTTCTTCCACATACTTAATACAGTCTATTAAATCAAATTTCTCAAAGTATCCGAATGTCGTATACTCTGCTGTATTGTCGTTTGAGCTTCGCTGATCATAGGTAACAACATTGTACCCTTGCTCTAAGAAAAACACCGCAATCGGGTAGTTAGTATGCCTATTGCCTCCTAAACCATGAACCATTATAACTGTCTTATTGTCTTTGCTATTTGAGTCGATTGCATAGATATAATCGGCCGGCACAATATGATCACCAAAAGAAGAAGCAATTTTAAGATCCTCCATCTTATATGTATTATGAAAGCTCTCATTATCAAAACTATAATCGTCCCATATATCTTGTGAAACACCTTTAGTTCCTTCATTAGTTACAAGCTGAGTTGATGAAGAGAATACTTGTAACCCCGTAAAGCCTGAGATTGCTACAAACGATACCAATAATAAAACTACAACAACTATGATTATTATCTTTACTACTTTTTTCATATATCCACCTTTTCCCTAAATACTATTTTATTAATTCTAAGTAGGTAATCCGTGCGATGGTTAGAAAATCTCCTTTTAGATTAACATAATCAATTTTTTAACTCAACAAAAAAACATCATCCGGATTTGTTTTACATTAACTTAACAAATCCATAAT
>CAYMAE010000036.1:0-24392 GCA_964388375.1 uncultured Ruminiclostridium sp. | reverse complement strand
CCTCGAGAATCTTTGCCACGGCGTACACTGTTTGAGGAAAAACCGACATGATTATGAAGCTCACGCTGGTAATAATCCAGATAAGAGCATATTTTAACTCTAACTTCTTTGTTCTCACCATATTTATAATAAATACAAAAAACAAGATAGAGCCAATTATTAGTGCTGTTCTCAAAGTACTACTTATATTCATATTCTCTTACCTCGCCTTTCTTGACATGGATGCAATCATAATAGCCAGGGTTACCTTTATCATATAATAGACACCCTTGAAGTTTGTTATGGACGACTTTCCACCTTCTCTGGCTTTCATTATAACGGGCATTTCACTTACCTTAAGCTTGTTTCTAAGAACAGTCACAACAGTTTCTGGCTCCGGGTAATCCTTAGGATAATTTTGAGCAAATAGGCGTATAACTTCCTTGCTGCAAGCCCTATAGCCTGAGGTCGGATCGGTTATTCGTCTGCCTGTCAAAAACCAGATGAGCCATGAAAAGTATCGGATGCCCACGCGCCTTACTTTTGATGATTGAAAGCCCTCGTTTTCTATAAAGCGCGAACCTATGCAAAGATGATTTCCTTGTTCAATGCAATTTACTAGATAAGGAATGAATTGAGGGTCGTGTTGACCATCTCCATCAATTTGAATAGCAACATCGTATTTATGATATTCGGCATAACGATACCCGGTTTGAACAGCTCCACCTATTCCTAAATTTACTGGCAGACTGACAACCTTGACACCATGGTCCTTACATACGGCCTGGGTGTTATCCTTGGAGCAATCGTTTATGACGAGCACATCAAGGGTGCCATTAAATTTTTGTGCAACCTCATCTAATCCCTCAAAAATCTTTGGGAGATTTTCAGCCTCGTTATATGCCGGAACGATTATTAATACCTTCATTCCCTCTCCTTATTAAATTTAATATATTGCTTATCAAATGTGCTGCACCTACTATTATAAAAAACATTATTAAATAAGCAAACCTTGGGTCAGGTACAAACATCAGCTGAAGGCCTAGTATGGCAAGTCCATAAAAATAGAACCAGAATGACTTCATGCTTCTAATTGCATGAAAAACAGCGCCTATAACACCGGGTATTAGAATCGAAAAATGTATGACTATCGATGGTACCTGGGAATTCATCGATAATCTACTTAGATAGGGCTCATTGAATATATACGCTGTCTTTCCAAGCGTATACCATTTAATATATAAAATCGGATCGGTTACTAGACCATCAAAAAGTCTTTTTATGCCAAAGGCCATCTGTGAATCGTTGCTGCTTTTTATTTCGGCAGTTACATCCTTAAAATAATCCTGAAAATAGGGATATGTTCCTGCCAGGAATGGATTCCCTGAGCCCTCTGCTGTAAGCGTGAACTGCCCTAGGACTGCAACGTTCCTTATCCACCATGGAGCCATAACTATGACTAGACCGATTAATTGAAAGACAAACATCAATCCAAGTGTTCTAATGTACGGCCTTTTGGTATTTGTCGCGCCACTTTCAGATTGAGCGAAGGTCTGTGCCACGTAGGATTTTTTAGCAGACTTAGAAGACAATAAACAAAATATAAACGGGAAGATAAAAAGCGGCAAAAGCGCAGGCCTTACCAGAACATGAATGCCGAAGGCAATGCCGGTTATAAGATTTATTGCTTTCTTTCCCGATTCAAAAGCATACAATGCCAAGTAAAAATACAAAAGCATAGTAAAAAGGGCCATGGTCTCCGTAAGTAACATTACTGGTGAAAGCGCAAACGTAGGATATATGGCCATAAACAATGCCGTCAAAAGTGCGGCCAAATCATTTTTAAAGGCCTTTTTGACAAAAAGAAAGCCTAGCACTACTGACAAGGTGCTCATGATAATCTGGAGCAACCTGACTGCGGTAATCTGTAGATACTTATCTCCGATAATCTTATAAACAGCTGCAAGAAAAAGAGGATATCCAGGCGTCACACGCGCATTTGATTCACCAGACGGAGTGTCATAGGCATAGCCATATACTCCATCATCCACAATTTGATGAGACATAATCCAATAGTTTCGAGGATCGTAGCTCACGCTCATATTGTTCATTTGTTTCGAGAATACTACAAGGCGAAGCCCTAACGCCAAAAGCAAAATAAGACTTAAAAAAATTAAAATTGTTCTATTTGATTTCCGCTGCTCCATACTCGCCTCCACGATGGTAGGTGTTCTTCTTATGATCCTTTGACAAAAAGTATATCATTTGAGTGCATCTGCGGCAAGTTTGTCAATCTCAGTTGAACGAACCCTTAAAAGCAACTCCTCACAGTCTTTGCGAAAACTATCAGGTGTTGTAATATGACGTTTTTCGGCTATTGCATCAGCCATATAATAATTTCCCTTATTGCTAAAATGAGTTATGTCATGATATATGTTTAAATCCTCTGTTAGCTCAAAGACATTTTGAAAATTGTAGATCTCCACATTAGGCAGTTCTGAAGCTTTATCAACAATATATGTCAGGGTATCTAGCTTCTTTTCTAGTATTCCCTCTTGGTCCAAAAGCTTATACCATAGTATCCCTTTAGGTGCATATAGCAGCTTAAACTGCGTATCCGGGTGATTTTTTATTGCCTTTATGAGCGTCTGGTCAATTGTGTTTTTTGCTGTCTCCAAGGGTAGATTATTTATCTTATCATACAGATTTTTCTTTCCCGTATAAAGGTCCTTATAATCCTGGTTGATAAGATTTGCGTTAAAGCTTCGCCAATTCCAGGTGTTAAGTGTCTCTGTTTTGGTGACAAAATAGTCAAATGGGTTTACACCTGTTTTGCGCATCCGAAACTGCTTTAATGCCATATAAAAGTTATTGTGATTCACAATGTATTTCCAGTCATTTAAAATAGTTTGGTCGTACATGTATTCTGGAAACTTGGTGTTGTTAAGGGTGTAGATGTCTCCTACTTCAATGTCTACAGTACGGTAATCAATTGCCCAAATAATGGTCTTTGCATCATTATGTTCTTTTACCGTATCAAGAACGGCAATCTGCTCGGTTATATACGAGGCATTAATGGGAAGGCGCATCACATGAGCATCAAGCTTTTCGCTTAAGTATCTATCCGAAAAGTTTTCTATCATAGACGTGCCTAAAACAGCTGTGTCATAGTCCTCATGTCGAGCCATTCCAGGTATTTGAAAGCGCTCGATTGGAACATAGATACGCGGTTTTGGTTGCGTCCCTAAAAATAGGTATGGATCAAATTTGACCACCACTAATACACCCGGCAGCAGTGCCAGAACAAGCACGATTAGTCCTTTTACAAGAAATAGCGCAATCTCTTTTCCCTTATTTAGTTGTGGCTTTTTATTTGACATAGCTGTTACCTCTAATTGTGTAATGTAATTACCTAATCGCTTCAGTTTATTATTAATTTAAAAGTCAAAATGCAAAGTATATGAAGGTCTGAGTTTCAGTCCAGGCAAGCCATATTACCAGCGATAGAGACAGTGCATACACTGCCAGCCTCATGGGTGTTGGCATTTTTTCTAAAGCCTTACCCGGACTTTTCTTTCCTTGTAAAATCTCTATCAATAACAGCAGCAGTACTACTCCTATGGTGGTGAAAAACTCCCAATAGTCCAGCCCTAGTATAGTTCTGGTGCTTAGTAGTTTGGTTAAATCAAAGTCTCCTAGGCCTTGGACAAATCGCGGGATCATATAAAAGGCCTCTCCTAGGCTTCGTGATCTGAAGAACACCCAGGTAAAGCAACTAAAGGCAAAGGTAAGAGCTATCGGGATAATCCCTAAAAGAGATCTAACCATTCTAATTAATATGGGCTGTTTTATATTGTCCTTTTTTCCTGCTCTTTTTCCGATACCTAAAATTTTCTCTATTACAACGGCCACGCCATTTAGAGCACCCCATATTACAAAGGTCCAGCTAGCCCCATGCCAAAGTCCACTTGCCAAAAATATGATAAATAGATTTAGCAGGGTTCTAAAATATCCTTTTCTGCTTCCCCCTAAAGGAAAGTATAGATAATCTCTAAACCAGCTTGAGAGTGATATATGCCAGCGCCTCCAAAACTCTGTGACGCTTTTTGAAAAGTATGGCCTGTCGAAGTTCTCCATAAGCTCAAAGCCCATGATTCTTGCGCTTCCTCTTGCAATATCAGAGTACCCAGAAAAATCGCAGTATATCTGGATTGCGAAGGCAACTGTGGCAATGATATAGTAAATCCCGTCATACGAAGAGGGGTTGTTGTATACTGTACCAACGATTACTGCCAATCTATCGGCTATTACGATCTTTTTGAAAAAGCCGTATACCATCAATCTTAAACCTGCGCTAACCCTTTTTGAACTAAACTCATGATACGTCTTGAACTGGTGTAGAAGGTTTGTTGATCGCTCAATAGGCCCTGCTACCAATTGTGGGAAGAAAGACACATAAAGAGCTAAGTCAATAAAATCTCTCTCGGCAGGCATATCGCCTCTATACACATCTATAGAGTAGCTCATGGTTTGAAAGGTGTAGAATGAAATTCCCACCGGCAGTATGATATCAAGGGCTGTCGGCTGATAGGAAATATCAAATAGGGCTAGAGCTCCCCCTAAGCTTGAATTGAAAAAATTGAAATATTTAAAGAAGAACAGTACTCCTAGGGTTCCCATGATGCTTATGGCCATCCATAGCTTCTTCTTTCCTACTTGGTCCTTGGCTTTATCCATCTGAAGAGCTGCGATATAGTTTATTAAAGTAGAAAACAGCATTAAAAGCCCGTATTCAGGCTTATATTGCATGTAGAAAAAGTAGCTCGCTATAAGTAGGAGAACATTTCTGATCCTTAAGGTCGGCATCAGAAAATACAACAGCGTTACTACTGGAAAAAACAGCAGGAACTCTAAAGAATTAAATAGCATCTATTCACCTGTTTCTTTGTTCACTGTCTTTATTATGGATTCCATTTGATTTCTTATGTGTTCTTCTGCAAGATTTGATGCTTTTTCGCTCTCTGCATTGCGAAGAGCAGTCAAAATCTCTTCATGCTCGTTTAAAACATTTTCTGCAATAAGATTGTCCTTCATGTAAATTACTCTAAATCTATAGACATGCTCCCGAAGAGATGTTGCTACGGCTATAAGTCTAGAGTTTCCGGATGCAGCGTAAATAATATCATGGAATTCTACGTCCTTCTTTACTGCGCCATCTATATTATTCTTTTCCACACAATTCATATAGCCCTTGTGGACTGTTTCAAGATTTTTGAGTTGAGCTGCCTGAATTCGTCCTGCGGCAAGGTCAGTAGCTAGCTTATCCAAAACGGTACGAACCTCTAGAACATCCATAATGTCCCTTATTGAAAGCTCCGAAACATGGGTGCCTTTTCTAGGAGTCATGGTAACTAACCCCTCTGCTTCAAGCCTTCTAATAGCCTCTCTTACAGGAGTTCTTGAAACTCCCATTTGTTCAGCTAACGACACCTCCATAAGACGCTCGCCCGGCTTGATTTCCCCTGTCACTATAGCCTTTCGCAAGGTTTCAAATATAATATCCCTCAGAGGCTGATAACTATCCACTTTTAACTTTGGTACCTTAACCATTAATATTTCCCCCTACCAATTGACTTATTGTAATAAACATGGGTATATTCATTTATTAGCTTTGATTGTGCCAATTTAGCCGTTTGCTCATCGGGAAAAATCCCGAATACCGTTGGTCCACTACCGCTCATGCGACTTCCTAGCGCTCCGTATTCTATCATCTTTTCCATGATTGTGTTAATTTCCGGATGCTCCTTAATTGTCACACTTTCAAGTACATTTCGCATGCTTGATGCCAGGTTGTTTATGTTCTTTTGTTTAATTGCATTTACTATATAGGCTGTATCAGGACGCTCTCCCATTTGATTTAAGTCAAGGCTTTGATACGCCCACGGGGTCGATACCGAAAAGTCTGGCTTAACCAAGACAAGATTTATTCCCTCGAATTCAGGAAGCTCTGTTAGCTCCTCGCCAACTCCTTCCGCCTTTTGGGTCCCGCCTCTTAAAAAAAATGCAACATCAGCACCTAGTCTCTTTGAAATCTGAAGAAGCTTCTTGCCGTCTAGGCAATTGTTGTACAGCATATTAAGCGCCTTTAATACCCCAGCTGCGTCGGTGCTTCCACCGCCTAATCCTGCAAAAACCGGAATAGCCTTTTTGATGCTAATACAAGCGCCTTTCTCTATAGAAGGCCCTTCTTGTACCAATAACTCTGCAAAAAAGTGCTCAGCTGCCTTCCATGCAATATTTCGTTGATCCTCAGGCACATCTGAGTGCTCACATTTAACCGTAATACCACTTGTTTGCTTTTCCACGCGGACTATATCATAAAGATCAATGGCCTGCATTATCATTTCAACATAATGATAACCATCGGCCCGCCTATTTAATACATCGATGGATAGATTAATTTTAGCAGGCATAAATAGCGTTATTTCCTTCATCTTCCTCCTCTGCTTATGGGGACGGTTCTGGTGCCCATTTTTTTGCATTTCCTTAATTATGGTATATTATATACAAAAAACAAAAAAAGGGCAACAAAAAGTGCCTGAACTCACCGTTTCAGGCACGAATATTTTTGAGAAATACATTACATAATAAATATTTTCTTTCCCAAGTCTGGTTTTACTGCTGCGTCAAGACCATTGTCTAATGCTAGTCTTGATACTGGGACGCTATATTCCTTGGCTATACTCCACAAAGAATCATCTGGCTGAGCGAAGTAAAGCACTATGGGAGCCTTTTTCTGCGATTCATCCTTGCTAACATTTATTGAGTCAGTACAAATTATTTCCTCTATTTTAGCAATTCGGATTCTGATAACCATATCTATGCATATTTCTATGGTATCATTGCCTGTTATTTCAAAGCTCACATCCTCGATATAAAAGCTGTTTTGTACCACCTGCCAGTTTTCTTTACTCGGTAAAGAGAAGTTATGGGTAAAGGGTAGCTCTATAAATGCGCTGTTAATATCCATCAATGTCGTTGAATACACAACATCAACACCTACAGTTCCTTGGATAAATACATTTTTCCCATCCTGCTTTGATGCGATATTTCGCTCATTGGCGCACACCATCAACACCTCTGTTAATCGCCTATCAGGATCGTCTATTCTAATTTTATGTCTTACCTCTATTGACTCACTAAGCTCCCTTTCATCGGTTATAATGTTCATGGGAGTCTTTTTTAAATCTAGCTTGTAGCCGATGGCATACGCATCCTCGATAATTACCTGTTCCTCTGCTATTAGGTTTTGCGTGTCCACATCAAGCTCCATGCTTAAAGATATCTGGGTGTTAAGTCCGTCATTGTCCTCAACAGTGTCAATATCCCAGCTCTTTATGGCGCTTGTAGCCAAAACATCTCCACCTGCTATGGATTGAACGCCCGTCTCCATTTTAATAGGAAACTGGAGCACTACCGATTCTATTCCCTCTTCCATGGTATCACTACGGTATAGTATGTATAATGTACCCTTTGCCTCTAAAAACGGCTCCTCTTCCCCAAAGCTGAGCTGTGAAGAACCCATATTCACTCTTGAAAACAGGATCTCTTTAATGGCAGGGCTGCCGTGGGGTAGCGACAATATATTTGATACACGGGCCGTGATATCTGCATTATCCTTTAATGAGACAACATTTACCGATGTACTTTTTAAATAGACATTATCTCCAAGAATCTCTCTTCCGATTTCATCTGTTCTGATTTCGTAGAATCGACAGCTTAGAGAGCATACCGTTCGAGCCACAATTTTTCTGCCGTTTGCAAGACTAACCTCAGTATGCTGGCAGTGAGCTTTCGCAAACAAACCAATTTCAGTATCAGTCTTTGGCTTAGCCACAGAAAACGACCATGTGAATTGACTCACTATGCTTTCTAGTCTCTGTTCGGGCGTATCGGCACTATACATGATGCGATATCTTATCTCACCACTTACCTCTATCATGCGCCCAGACTTTTCAACATTGGTGACAAAACATTCAGCATCAGAAATGAGAATCTCCTTAATATCTGGCTTGACGTCGGGTACAATAATGCTGTTCTCCAGCATTTCTTCAGTTTCCCTTATTTCAATAGTCCTGTATGATTTTAAAGGCTTTTTCAATAGCTCCATCTGCATTATGGGACCTCCCTTAATCATGGGTTAATCTTAAGGATGGTTCTTCTGATCATATGACCATCCATCGAGGCAAAACCCAAAGAATCCTCTCCTTGTTTTTAATGATATGCTCTCCTTTTCTAATGTATGACGGGATACAAAAAAAACAGCCTGTTTTTTTCGGCTGTCTCTCTTTTTTGTTCACAGATAATAAATCTTTAAAGTGCTACATTGTTTAAATCTTTTGAAAGGACTTTTACTTCGACTGTGTGGGTTAAAATGTCGGTGTAGCTGTATGATGCAACTCGAGCTGAATTAAATTCATTCTCAAAAAATACCGTGAAGATACTTGGATATGCATTTTTTACAATCCCTTCTTTCACGTAGGTCTTTTTACGGCCCTTGTTTGCTTTCAGCTTTATCCTTTTCCCGACGCAGCTCTCAAGTTCTTTTCGAATCTGCGATATTGAATTTCTATCCATACATCCACCTCAAAACTCACTTACCAAAATTATATCACAAATTGTCACAGCTTGTCAATGAGGGGCAAATATTATACCGATGTGTTTATACGGTTGTCAAGCCCAAAATATGTATTTTGGGCTTTTTTTAAAAACCCTGTTAAAATACTGGGCGCAAAATTACCGCTCCTAACGGTGGAAGCCTTAAATCTATGGAGTATGGCTTTTCATGCATAGCTATTTCCTGGGCAATAATTATTTCTGTGTTTACTACATTGCTTCCGCCGTATTTTTCAGCATCAGAATTAAATATTTCTTCATAGGCTCCTGAAAGTGGCGCGCCCATGCGATAGTTCTCATGAACATTTGGAGTGAAATTAAACACGAAGATTAGCATGTCGTGCCAATCCTTGCCTTTACGTATAAAGGATATAATCGAGTTATCCACATCCTTGCAATCTATAAGTTCAAAGCCTTCACTTGTTGTATCAGCTTCATAAAGGGCTTTTTCACTTTTATATAGATGATTTAAATCATATACATAATTGCTCATCTTCTTGTGCATAGCATAATCCAAAAGATGCCAATCCAGGCTCTCCTTGTATTTCCACTCGATAAATTGGCCATATTCACTACCCATAAAGAGTAGCTTCTTTCCAGGATGGGCAAAAAAGTATCCATATGCACATCTAAGTCCAGCAAATTTCTGCCAGTAGTCTCCCGGCATCTTGTTTAACATGGATGCTTTTCCGTGCACTACCTCGTCATGGGATAACACTAGGACATAGTTTTCGCTCCATGCATACATAAATGAGAATGTTAAGAGATTCTGATTGTATTTTCGATGTATAGGATCAAGACTCACATATTTTAGGAAGTCATTCATCCATCCCATATTCCATTTATGTGAAAAGCCAAGACCTCCTAAGTGAACAGGCTTTGTCATCATAGGCCAGGATGTAGATTCCTCTGCAATCATCATTACATTAGGGAAGTATTGATAAACCACCCTGTTTAAGTCCTTTATGAATTCCACTGCCTCAAGGTTCTCTCTTCCACCATATTGATTTGGCGTCCATTCACCCGGCTCACGACAATAATCCAAATAGAGCATAGATGCTACGGCGTCTACCCTAAGCCCGTCAATATGAAATTGGTCAAACCAGTAAACTGCATTTGCAATGAGGAAGTTTTTGACCTCATTTCGTCCGTAATTAAATACATGGGTACCCCAGCCTAAATGCTCACCTTTTCGCTTATCGGCGTATTCGTATAGGGCAGTTCCGTCAAATCTGGCAAGCCCGTGTGCATCCTTCGGAAAATGGGCAGGAACCCAGTCTAAAATTATTCCTATATCATTCTTGTGGCAAGTATCAACAAAGTATTTAAAGTCCTCAGGTGCGCCAAAGCGGCTAGTAGGTGCAAAGTAACCCGTCACCTGATATCCCCAGGAGCCATCGTATGGATGCTCTGTGACCGGCAATAGCTCTAGGTGAGTATATCCCATATCCTTCACATAGGGTATCAATGTCTCAGCAAGTTTTCTATACGAATATGGTTTAAAGCCTGTTTCCGATTCAGGGTCGTCATCCGGCTCCTGTTTCCACGAACCCAAATGAACCTCATAGATGTTCACAGGCTTGTCAAAAACGCTTTCATTCTGTCTTTCGTCCAGCCAAAGGGCATCCTGCCATCTGTAGTTATCTAGATCATAGACAACAGACGCCGTCTTGGGCGATTTCTCTGCGAAAAATGCATATGGGTCGGACTTAACATAAATCTCATCCGAAGGAGTTTTAATTTCGTATTTATATATATCGCCCTTAGTGAGCCCTGGGATGAATATCTCCCAAACCCCTGAGCTGCCTATCATGCGCATTTGATGTGTTCTTCCATCCCACTGATTGAAGCTACCAACCACGCTGACCCTTTTCGCCGAAGGCGCCCATACTGCAAAAGAGGCTCCTTTAACGCCCTCTGCCTCCATTAGATGACATCCAAGCTTTTCATAGGTTTTATGGTGATTTCCTTGATTGAACAAGAAGAGGTCATAGTCAGAAATAGTGGGCCAAAAGGCGTATGGATCGATTGTGGTGTAGGTTAAATCTTGAAATGTTGTGTGGACGAGCTCATATTTAAACAAATCATTTTTATCATCGATAATGCCTTCAAAAAGGCCTCTGGTATCAACTAAATTAAGCGGGTATTCTTTTCCGGTGGTTAAATCCCTGGCATTGACGCTTTTAGAGTTTGGATTATACACCCTTATCTTTACTTTATCTTCTTCAATATGAATGCCCAATATGCTGTGGGGATCCTTGTTGGTGCCATTTAATAGATTCTTAATCTCGAATTTATCAACTGTGTTCATTCGCTACTCCTCCAGGCTATATAATGATTATCTTAAAGCATTCTCTACTTATTTACAATGTGCTTTTACTTATTTTCATAAATATGTTAGTCTAAGTTATAGGGGTTTTTTGTATTATTTTTTAGGGGTGATTACTTTGTCAGAAAAAATGCATCTCAAACGTACCTCCGACGAGGGATATCCTATTCAAAGTAATGAACGTCAGGGGCCGGATATCGTTGTTAAAATTATTAACCTTTTGAGCATCAGCCTCTGGATATTTATTTTCTTCAATTTTAGTATCCTTTTCTTAGCAAAACCAGTGGATGAGACATTCTTTGATCGATTACTCGATGTCACTGTTCGAAGTTATTGGGATACAAATCTTTTAACTTTTGCCCTAATACTATCCTTAATTCAGTTCATAATAAGCATTTTCTCATTATACTTGAACACAAAACGCCTTAAGCGCAAAGGGGACAGGATTAGAGTTAGCATCGTAGTTTCCATATTCTTATCTTTGCTGCTCTGTATTTTTTTGGTCTTCTATTTATTTCTTACTTAAATTAGCTAGATTAAATTAAGTCTATCTCATACTTATCCTATAAATCTGTATTTATTCAAAGTTCGGTAGATAAAAGCCGTAACTTCTATTTTGGCCGCATATGCTGAAAGTGCTAAGCGCTGGCCACTTTTGCCCGTTATTATTTTTTCGCCTACAAATGAGGCAAGCATATTCATATCCTCAGAATCTATTTGTGGGTAGTCAGCAAATTGCTGTAGTATTTCAATTTCATGTGGATGCAATGTATTTTCCAAATGGCCTAATACATTGTTTAGTACCAGGATGACTTCTTTTCTTGTGACCGCTCTTTGTGGGAAGATTCTCCCTTCCTCGTCAGGATACATTACGCCAAGCTTTGTCAGCGTTGTTAACTCATTATAATATTTATGGTGAGCTGTGATATCGGTAAGCGGGAAGATCGTGGACGTATCATATTCAATATTAAAGCTCTTTACAATCATGTTGGCAAGCTCCCCTCTAGTAACTGCATTTTGAGGGTGAAAGTACTCATCTTGTATATTGCCAAAGGCACCAAAGCCTTGAAGGGTATCAATATCCTTATATGCCCATGTATATAAATTGGTATCCTTAAACATTATTTTTTTAGGAATCTGAACAGAAATTCCACTTACTTGAGACTCTCCTATAAGATTATAGGCTCTAACCTCATAATTAGTGTTAATCCCGGCTTGTGGCGCTTCATCTATAAAGGTTCGCGTGTCTTTATCAACTGTTCCGATTTTTTTCCTTTCACCGTTTACAGTTCTATAAATATTGTACCCATCTTCTTTTCCTGTTTCATCATTCCACTTAAGTAAAACTCGGCCGTATCCAACATGAGGAGCACTTAAGGCTGTAGGCGCTTTAGGAGAAGACCCAAAAAACTGGAGTTCTTCGCTAAAGCTTTCAAGAGTATCAATATTAGCTCGTATGCGGTAATATTTTTCTGTTGAAGCATTGTATTTTGTAGAATATATTAGATACCCATTGGTCTGGAGTTTTATATCCTTCCATTCACCATAAGGATTGTCCCTATATTCTAATGTATAGGTGGTATTGCGAGGTACCTTATTCTGACTGTAGATATGTAAAATTCCTTGATTGGTATGGGAAATAATAGTTCCGGGCTGGTTTGGAAATTTATTAATTATGCTTAAATCTCGTGAAAAGATTGAGTAGACGTTGTCTCCTCTAAATGCCCTAATCTTATATTTGTAGGGCTCTCCATTTATACTCGTTCTATCATAATATGCATCCGTGTTTTTAGGCACTGTGGCAAGCTTAATCCATCCGCCTCTGTCGTCCGTTCCTTCTTCAGCCTGTCTCCATATCTCAAAACCGGTCTCTCCCTCATAGGGATAATCCCAAGTTAGCACTACCTGATTTGATGAAATGGGGTTTGCTTCTAAGTCCAAGGGTGATTGGACATATTCTGCCGTAATATCTATGGCATTAGTGTATTCACTTCTATGTCCTTTTGGTGACTGCAAACAAAGTCTGTAGGTGTAGGTCTCTCCTCTAACGAGGCCTGTATCTATATAAGTATTTTGATTTGCATTAATAAAGAATTGTTGTTCTCTTCCCAAAGAATCTTTTCTTTGGATGATGGCCCTTCCTCCGACATCGACCCTTGACATATCCCACATAAGAGCGATTTTGCCGTCTGGAAGCCCATGGCCCCACATAAAAGTAGTAAGTGCGTAAGGGGTAAGCGTGCTTCTACCTAACGAAGAGGGGATATACGAAGAATATATATCCTTTTCATACTGCATTCTAACACGGTATCGATAATAAGTGCCATCCTCTACATCAGTGTCTCTATAGCTAGTTTCATTTGCAGGGAGTGTTTTAATAGTAGTCCAAGTATTATCATTAAATTTTTGACGTTCTATAATTGTTTTATAATCAACTTCTCTATAAAGAATGAGCTCTGGAACCTGCCATTTTAAATCGATTTGCTCTGGAAAGACATTTGCTATTTCTAAGTTTGTAGGAAATAGTGTTATTACTTCTTTTTCCGGACTAAATTCACTTGAGTTGCTTCCTACAAAGGCTTTTATCCTGTATGTATATAAATGCCCGTTTTCTATAGAATAATCCTTATAATTACTTAAAGAGCCACTTGTATGGCTAACGGGGTAAAAGCCACCTTGATCAACCGATCTTTCTATTAGAATATATGTAAAAACCTCATTTATATTAGCCCATTCAAGCTGATTATATGATGAATATGCCTTTACCTTAAAGTTTTTTGGCTCAGATAATACCACTCCAAAGCTTTTGTCTACACTCAATTGACCAAAGCAAGGAATGATAAACATCGCTATCAAGATAAATGCTATTACTTTTTTAGTTTTCTTCAAGATAATACCCCCGGCATATTTACTTCATTACTATATATCGGCAAAAAAAGTGCCAGTAGTGATACCGGCAATTAAAGGGGGTCAAAATGTATTGTGAGGTCATTAAGAGTATGTACCGATTTTCCGCTTTTATACAGTGAAAAATAAATTTCTTTTTTCTTATTATATTTTGTTTCAGGGCAATATTAATTTTTTGTATCTCTTTTTACATTATGCCTCTATTATTATATAATAAGCTTATTAAATAATTAAAAGGCAAAAGGTACTTACTTTTATGAATAAAGAAATATGGAAAAAACCTAAAGTATGTAGCTCCGTTGGCGGATCTGCATTAATTGAAGGGGTTATGATGCGCAACAGTGATAAGCTTGCGGTATCTGTAAGAAAATCCGATGGCGAAATTTTTACTGAGGTGAAAACTGTTATCCCGATTACTAAGAAATATAAATTTCTAGGCTTGCCGTTTGTAAGGGGTGGAGTATCGCTTATTGACTCCATGATTGTTGGTATTAAGGTGCTTACGGAATCAGCAGAGCAAGTTGATATCTATGACGAAGAGGAAGAAGAGAGCAAGTTCGAAATCTGGTTGAAGAAAAGATTTGGCGAAAACTATTTTAGCTATATGATTTACTTTTCAGTGTTTATTGCTTTGGCTTTTTCAATAGGCCTGTTCATTTTACTTCCCAATTTTATAACTGGCCTTATACCCTTTGAGAAAGCTACTTCTGGAGGCTCATTATTAGCAAACGCTATTGAAGGATTAATAAAAATCAGCTTATTTCTTCTTTATATATATTTGGTCTCTAAAAACAAAGAGATTCATAGGGTTTTTCAGTATCATGGCGCAGAACACAAATCAATTCACGCATATGAGAACGAAGAAGAGCTAACTGTTGAGAATGTTAAAAAGCACACTACTATACATCCAAGATGTGGAACTACCTTCATGTTTGTAGTAATAATTATTAGTATTATTTTATTTGCTTTTACAGGCTGGCATAATCCTTTAATTAATATGCTTCTAAGATTGGCACTACTACCCATCATTGCGGGTATTTCTTATGAGATTTTCAAGCTAGCTGCTAAATCCGATATCAAGCTTGTTCGCTTACTTAGCATGCCCGGTTTGATGCTTCAAAAACTTACAACCCAAGAACCCGACGACTCCATGCTTGAGGTTGCAATTGCCTCATTGAATGCTGTTATACAAGAAGCACCTGTGACGGAGCAGGATCAACCGGCCGTGTCTGAAGATAATTTATGACTTATAGTGATGCTTTGAAAAAAGCTACCCAGTATTTAAAGGCTCAAAAGATAGAAGACCCCTCCTATGAGGCTGGTCTTCTTTTGTCATGGGCTTTAGATAAGGAGGTAAGCTATGTTTATTCGCATGCAGAGGATAGTCTTACCCCTCATCAGGAAAAGGCCTTTTTATCAGCTTTAGAGAGAAGGGGGCAACACGAGCCCTACGCCTATATTACCAATCAACGCTGGTTTATGGGTTTAAGCTTCTATGTTAATCCGCATGTCTTGATTCCTAGAGACGATACTGAAATTCTTGTTGAGACTGCTTTATATGCACTTGGAAATAACCAAGATTTTTTGAATCAGAACAAGTATAGTAATATGTTTAAGCTTACTAAGAAGAATTCCTACAGGATATTAGATGTGGGAACAGGATCGGGCTGCATCGCAATCTGCCTAGCAAAATCCTCTGACCAATGTTTTGTAGATGCAATAGATATTTCTACTAATGCTTTAGAAGTAGCTAAGGAAAATGCACGCCGCTATTGTGTGGATGATAGAATTCACTTTATAAATGCAGATTTTTTGACTCATAGCATCGATGGTATTGATAAATACGATATTATAGTTTCAAACCCTCCATATATTCCTTCGCAGGATATTGCGGGGCTTATGACGTCTGTCAAGAACTATGAGCCCATATCTGCGCTAGATGCCGGAGATGACGGCCTCATCTTTTATAGGGCTTTGGCAAAAAGTACAGACTCGTTACTCAACGACGGTGGCATTCTTATGGTGGAATGCGGCTTTGACCAGGCACAGCAGGTACGGAAAATCTTCGAGGATAATGGTCTTAAATCTCTTATTTTAAACGATTTATCTGGAATCCCCCGGGTCGTAGCAGCTACTAAATTCTAAGCTTTATTTTAAATTCTTTAATATGAATTCTAGATGTCTTGATATGTCCCATTTTCTTATTAACATGGTATAATTCCCCGATTATTGACTATACTCTCAATATGATGGGGTATAGTGCGATGAAAACTTTTTGGACCCATCTTTGCACTAATCTTCTTGAAATGGAGAGATTATTATGACAGAAGAAATCACCAATTATAAACCCGACGCCTCTAAACTGTTCCAGAAATTAGGCCTCGCAAAACTGCAAGAAGCAGCCAACAAAGCAGAAAAAGAAGAGTATATGAACGAGCTCTCGGAAATAATCAAGGATGCGTATTTTGAATGGCAGAATGCCCTTGCAAACTTTGAAACCGCTGAAAGTAAGGAAATGATTGATTATTATTCGTATCGTATAAAAGCTTCTGAAATCCGCTATGGTTATTACCTTAGAAAGGCTAAAGAGGCCAAAGCACAATAAATCTGCGACCCCTCTTTATTAAATTTTATGAATCTTTTTGCCTCCTTCTGTATATAAATTATACAGGGTATATACCTTCATGCAAATTGGATGCGGCTATCCCTGTGGGTTAAGTAATTTTCCCTGGAAAGCCGTTTTTAGTTTACGCTGATTTATGCTGACCACTATAAAAAAGTACGGATTATGACAAAAGGAGGATTCTTTATGGATAGAGGGCTAATAATATTGGCTTGGATATTAGGCGTCTTTGTTGTCTTTGCATTTGGTAAGGCTTTGCTACTACCACTAAAGGTTATATTTAGGCTCGTTATTAATGGTGTATTGGGCGGTATTGCATTAATTATTATTAATCTTGTAGGCGCGCCCTTTGGATTTACTCTATCCCTGAATATTGCATCGGCGCTGATTGCCGGTACTCTGGGGCTTCCGGGAGTCATACTGCTTGTAATACTTAAATTTTTATTGTGATCATTGGGGACGGTTTTCTTGCTTACACTATTAGGGGTGCCTCATCATGAAGACAATTCTCATATTTACACTGCTAGTGGGTACATCGATAAACACATTCTATTATGAAACTGGGGGCGTTATATAAAAATGATTGAATCAAAAGAAATACTCGAAGCTACATTTGGCTTAAAAATATTTTCTATAAAACCGTGCAGAGCTGGCTTTGTTCTTGAAACTGATAAGGAGAAAAAGCATCTTCGTTCATGTCAATGTTCGGAGAATCGAATCTTATATGTTCATGAGGCTAAAAAGCACCTATTTAGTCGTGGTTTTACGAACCTAGATACATATACTACAACTTTTGAAGAAAAGCCCTATATAGAAATTGATGGGCTTATTTATGTTATCACTCCGTATATTGAGGCACGCGAATGCGAGTTCGATGATGATACTGATACTGTGCGAGCTTCAACAACTCTTGCCCATATGCATTTGGCTGGAAAGGGTTTTAAGCCTGGCGAGGGCATCTTTATTCCAAGTGATTTAGGTAAGCTTCCTGATAATTTAAAAAAGCGCTATGACGAGATTGTTAGGATGCGAAGAAAGGCCGAGCGAGAAAGAGGGGCCTTTGACTATATGTATTTAAATTGTGTAGATAAATTCATGGAAATGGCAGAAAAGAGCCTTACTCTCTTGGATGGAGTACAGCATCCCCGCCTAATTAAGAAGGCCTTGCTCGAAGGATGTATTTGCCATCATGATTACTCATATCAAAACATCCTAATTAAAGGCGCAACAACCTATATTACAGGCTTTGAATGCTGTTGTGAGGAACTACGCATATATGATTTAGTAAACCTTATGAGAAGGAAAATGAGAAAGTGTGAATGGGATTTTCAAAAGGCAGTCATGCTAATAGATGCCTATAAAAAGATTGCACCTCTTTCAGCGGATGAAATCTATGTAATGGAGGCTATGCTTCTTTTTCCACAGAAATTCTGGCGTGTGGCAAACCGTTATTACAACTCTAGACGAAGCTGGGCGCAGAAAAACTTCACCGGCATGCTAGAGGAAGTTATAGAAGAATACAGGGTCCATGTCAGCTTTATGAATAGGTATAGCGAGCTCTTTTGATGTAATCAAAGGTAACACAGGGGGACGAGTAACACAGGGGACGGTTCTTGTGTCCCCCTGTGTTAAAATAATCCCGTTATCTTACCGTTTTCATCTATATCAATCTTTGTAGCACTAGGTACTTTGGGCAGTCCAGGCATGGTCATTATATCTCCGGTTAGAGCTACAACAAAGCCTGCTCCGGCAGAGAGCCTAACTTCCTTAACCGTCAAATTAAAATCCCTAGGACGACCTAGTTTTGTCGGATCATCGGAAAGAGAGTATTGAGTTTTCGCCATGCAAACAGGTAGTTTCCCATAGCCTAAATCCTTAATGGCCTTTATCTCCTTTAACGCCTTATCTGTGAACGTCACGCTTGCGCCACCATAAATTTCTTTATTTACTATTTCAATCTTATCTTGTATTGGTAGCTCTAACTCATAGAGTGGCTTAAAGGATGAGGGTGTTTCCTCAATTAGGCTACAAAGCTTTTGAGCAATATCGACGCCGCCTTCTCCGCCCTTTGAGAACAGTTCGGAAATTGCCACCTTGACTCCCCATTCTTTACATTTACTTATTACAAACTCAATTTCCTTATCAGTATCGAAAGAAAAGCGATTTAATACCACTAGGGCAGGCACACCAAATTTCTTTATGTTTTCTACATGCTTCTCTAGGTTTGAGATGCCCTTTTCCAAGGCGCCTAAGTCTTCGCTAGACAAAGCATCCTTGGTTAATCCACCGTTATATTTCAATGCTCGTATTGTCGCCACCAAAACAACTGCGTTAGGATTTAACTTTCCAAATCTACACTTTATGTCAAAAAACTTCTCGGCTCCTAAATCTGCTCCGAAGCCTGCCTCGGTTATTACATAATCGCTTAGCTTCAGCGCTAGCTTTGTGGCCTTAATACTGTTACAGCCATGAGCTATGTTTGCAAATGGCCCTCCATGCATAAGACATGGTGTGTTTTCTAAAGTCTGGACCAAATTGGGTTTTAGAGCATCCTTCAAAAGAAGAGTCATGGCTCCGTGGACCTCTAATTCGCCTGCTGTTACAGGATTCCCATCGATGCTATACGCTGCCACTATTCTACCTAACCGTTTCTTTAAATCAGTGATATCGGTGGCTAAACATAGAATGGCCATTACCTCTGAGGCAACTGATATATTAAAGCCATCCTCTCTGGGAAAGCCATTTATCCTGCCTCCTAAACCAACTACAATTTGACGCAGGGCTCTGTCATTCATATCCATACATCTTTTCCAGACAATTCTTCTTGAATCAATGTTAAGCTTGTTCCCTTGATGAATGTGATTATCTATTGCTGCTGCCAACAGATTATTTGCCGCCGTTATGGCATGCATATCACCTGTAAAATGAAGGTTTATGTCCTCCATGGGCACTACTTGGGAGTACCCACCACCTGCAGCACCGCCTTTTATTCCCATTACAGGACCTAAGGATGGCTCTCTTAATGCAATTATGGCCTTTTTGCCGATTTTCTGCATAGCTTGTCCCAAGCCAACAGTTACGGTGGTCTTTCCTTCACCTCCCGGAGTAGGGTTTACGGCTGTAACCAAAATTAGCTTTCCATCAGGTTTATCCTTTAACCTTATAAAGGCGTTATCGTTTATTTTCGCTTTATAATTTCCGTATAATTCTATTTCATCACGGTCAAGACCTAGCCCATTTGCAATGTCCTCGATTGGAAGCATTTTTGCTTTCTGAGCAATGTCTATATCTGTTAACATGGGTGTCATCCTCTCTTGTTTGTTATTTTGTGCAATTCTTTGTGAATTAATAGGGCTTTTTGCTAAATATATCTCTTTAAAATTATATCATAAGTATTCTTTTCTGTTGTTAGATATAGTGTTTTGGTTAATTCTATTCTCTAACTATCTTTCTAAGCGGGAAATAAGCTCTCTTGATTACGTTTTTTAGGTCTTCAAGTTATACTTTTCTGCGCTTTTACATATAAATGAGAGGTGCATCTTTTTTACAAGAAAATAATTACTAATTAACAGGAAGGTATTTATATGAGATTGAATTATGTGTCAGTTACAAAAAAGCGCAAATTCAAAAAAAAGGATGAGTACTGTGTGATCCGTGCCGAACTTGACTGTATTCCTCCTCTTTTATGGTTTAAGCAACTGCAATTGCTGTGGATTTGTTCGCCAAATTTAAGGAAACTTTGCGTTGAGCCTAAGCTACATAATAACGTAATCATTATTTCTCTTCGGGATCAAAACTTTATTATTGAAACTATTGATGTTTTGAAACGTCTTATTGAAAGGGTTAACACCTCTTACATAATGATAAATAACCAGATCCTTTCTTGTGATATTAAAGAGCTGATTTTGTAACTTTTACTTTTCCATTTAGTTATTCGTATATTCGTGCAGCCAGCAAAATTGTCAATAATCCCAATTAATATGGGGCGACCTATTAAGGCCGCCCCATAACTAGAGGTAAGCGAGGAGTATAAGCGACTTTACCGTTCTTACTTTTTAGGTATGAGTCTGTCTCTTCCACCCATCCACTTTCTTAATACTTCAGGTATAATTACGCTTCCATCCTGCTGTTGATACTGTTCAACAATCGCTGGAAGTACGCGGCTTGTAGCTAACCCCGACGCATTTAGGGTGTGTGCTAATTCAATCTTCCTGCTGTTCTTGCGTCTAAACCGGATATTGCCTCTTCTGGCTTGGTAATCATATGCATTAGAGCATGAGCTGACCTCTTTATAATCATTCATGCTAGGTATCCATATTTCTATATCATAGGTTTTGCCCATGCTCGCGCTGCAGTCCTGAGCAGCAAGCTTGCTAACCTGATGATGAAGACCTAAGCCACGAACTAATCGCTCTGCTTTATTTACTAATTCCTCAAATGCACCTTCGGAAAGCTCCGGTAAGGTGTACTGGAACATTTCAATCTTGTTAAACTGGTGCCCTCTAATCATGCCTCTTTCATCAGCTCTATGGCTGCCAGCTTCTTTTCGGTAGCAAGGAGTGTATGCAAAATACTTTTTCGGCATTTCTTCTTCACTTAGTATTTCATCGCGATGGAAATTAACGAGCGCTGTCTCTGCAGTGGGCAGAATAAACTGCATTCTGTCATTTACCTCGCCTGTTTCTATTTTAAAGACATCATCAGCAAATTTTGGAAATTGTCCTGCTGTATATCCACACTGATAGGTTAGTATATGTGGAGGTAGCATAAACTCGTATCCGTCCTTCAAATGCTCCTCTATAAAGTAGTTTAACAGAGCCCACTCTAAAAGTGCTCCATCGCCAGTATAGACCCAAAACCCATTTCCGCCGAGCTTTACACCACGCTCGTAGTCTATAAGACCTAAGTCGGTAACTAAATCCACATGATGCTTTGGCTCAAAATCAAATTCTGGCTTTTCGCCAAAAGTCCTGACTACCTGATTGTTTTCTTTTCCACCTGCCACAACATCATCGGCTGGGATATTGGGAAGAGCAGACAAAAACTCCTTGATATCAACTTCAACTACTCTAAGCTCATCATCCATAACCTTTATGCGGTCAGCGATTTCCTTCATTTCTCTCTTTAAGTCATCTGCTTTTTGACCGTCTTTAATTAGACGAGGAATTTCTGCAGATACTTTATTCTTTTTTGCCTTTAGTTCTTCTGATTCACTAATTAAGCTTCTTCTTTTTTTGTCCCATTCTATAAGCTCGGTAAAATCGGCATCAAATAGCCTTTTCTTTAGTGCTTGTTTTACCTCTTCTGGATTATTTCTTATTTTTTGAATATCTAACATCGAGATTCTCCTATCTTATATAAACATTAATAGCTTTAATTTATCTTTAATTATCGAATAAATTAGCTGACGCAAGACTGTTATGTGAAGTTCAATGACTGCCACTATTTTATCAGAGAGCATCAACTTGGGCAACGCCTCTTAAAGCTAAATTAATTATTTTGTTTTAGTGCTCTATTTAAAGCTTCTTTCTCCTGGAATGAAAGTTCCTTACCTGATAGTCCATTAATTATTTCTTTTGTATACACATAGGAGTTTTCCCTTGTGTAGATTCCTGTAATCAAAAAACCGTCCTTTTTATCATTTAGCGCGGCAATTGAAAAGCTCATATTGTTTCCTATGTTTTCAAATGCATTATATGTAGTCATGCCCATATTTCTAAAACATGAAGGCATCTTTTCTTCTAGATTTTGAATTCTTCTTTTCAGATTGTCTTCGATATCATTTTTTACTTTATACATTTCATCTGAATAGGAGATCATTAAATTCTCAACATTTTTATCACTTAATCCCTTTATTAATAGTTTGTATTTTTTTGACAGCTTGCTTAATCTTATACTATTTATTAATAATAGAATTAAACAAAGAGCGATTAGGCCCATGCCTGCATAAATAATCATATTATCCATTGTTTCCACTCCTAATATTCCACAATTCGCTTTAATCCATGCTGTACGGCATTTTAATTATTCAATAGGATTAGATATTGCCCTAGCTTTAAAAATTAAAATGACGGCGTTTTAGACCTATCCTTTATTATCCATTATCTAGTAGTTTTTCTATTATTCTGTCAAACTCGTCGTCTGAGTAAACTTCGAACACTACCCTACCTCTTTGCTTTCCTCTGGTCAAATTGACCTTGGTACCATATGAAGAACTTAGCTGATTTTCTAGATTCGTCAATTCTATAGATTCCTTTGAAGCAAGTTTTTGGTTTAATTTTGGTGTCCGCTTTTTGCCCTCGGAATTTACTAGCTTTTCTACTTCTCTGACATTTAGATTTTTATCTACTATAATATTTGCTAATTCTTCTTGTCGTTGCTCGTCTGCAACAGCTACTAGTGGTCGGGCATGTCCACCTGTTAATCTACCCTGTGATAGCATTTCTTTTATGGAATCCGAAAGATTCAATAGTCTTACCGAGTTTGCAACTGCAGCTCGACTTTTTCCCACTACCTTTGCTACTTCTTCCTGAGTCAATGAATAATCTTCGATTAGCTTTTGAAACGCCTCGGCCTCTTCTATAGGATTTAGATCCTCTCTCTGAAGATTTTCTATAAGGGCTATTTCCATAACTTCACGAGATGAAATATCTTTTACTATTACTGGGACAGTTTTTAAACCAGCTATTTTTGCAGCTCGCCATCTTCGTTCTCCAGCAACTATTAAGTATCGGCTCCCCTGGCTTTTAACAATAATAGGCTGAACAACGCCATGTTCTTTAATTGATGCAGCAAGTGTCTCAAGCCTCTCTTCATCAAATACCTTCCTTGGTTGTTGACTATTAGGTTCTATTTGATTTATCTTTAACTCTAAAACACTATTTCTTGCTTCCTCTAAAGAATTCGTCGAACTGATGAGTGCCTCCAAACCTTTTCCTAAACCCTTTTTCATCTATATTTCCTCCGAGCTCATTATTACTTCTTCGGCTAAGTCCATGTAGCATTCTGCTCCCCTAGATTTCTCGTCATATAAGATAATAGGAAGTCCATGACTTGGAGCCTCACTAAGACGAACATTTCGTGGAATAATGGTACGATATACCTGGTTTCCAAAATATTTCTTTACCTCTTCAACAACTTGAATGGAAAGATTTGTCCTACCATCAAACATTGTCAAGACGACACCCTCGACTCTAAGATCTTTATTAAGATGTTTTTGCACAATTTTAACTGTATTCATTAGCTGGCTAAGGCCCTCTAGTGCGTAGTATTCACACTGAATCGGCACAAGAATTGTATCAGCAGCTGTTAAGGAATTTACAGTTAATAGGCCTAGCGACGGTGGACAATCAATAATAATAAAATCAAACTGGCTTTCAATATCCTCAAGTGCTTGCTTTAACCTTGTCTCTCTTGAAAGTACCGAAACAAGCTCAACTTCTGCTCCTGCAAGATTTATATTTGAAGGTGAAATATAGAGATCTTTAATCTGTGTCTCTATCCAAGTATCCTTAATAGGAAGCTCATTGATTATAGTATCGTATATTGAGCTCTTAACTGTGTTTTTGTCTATGCCAAGACCACTTGTGGTATTGCCCTGTGGGTCAATATCAATAACAAGAACTTTCTTGCCTTTCACCGCCAGACAAGCACTTAAATTTACTGATGTTGTGGTTTTTCCCACCCCACCCTTTTGATTGGCAATTGCAATTATCTTAGCCATATAACACCTCATTAAATAAATTTCCAGAACAGAAAGGATAGTATTTGCCCTAGGCATTACTATTTATTATACCACAATTATTATGGCAAACAACAATTATGGTCTAATAACCTCTTGTTTTGCCGAAACCACAGACTTTATTAACTGCCCTCAAG
>CAYMAE010000035.1:0-24837 GCA_964388375.1 uncultured Ruminiclostridium sp. | reverse complement strand
CACGCTTTCAAGTGTTTTTGTATCTCTCGTCGGCGGAGACAGCTTTTATATCTTATCATCGTTAAGCTGTGTTGTCAAGTGCTTTTTTGCTTTAGTTTTCATTTATTTTTCTCAGCCTAACTATTCTGTTTCTGCCACATTTCTGCGGCGGAATTTAATCTTACCATCATTAGAACGTATTTGTCAAGCACTTTTTCGACAAATTCCTCTTAAACAAAATGATCCTTATATAACACTATATTATATGGCCGCCTTTCGGGCCTTGGAGCACTTAGGGAGGGCTGATGCTTAGTACCCGTTCTGAGTTATTAGTAATGACTCCTTTTATTCTATATATAATAAAGAACCTGTATATAGTATGGAAAATATGGACCAGTTAGATATAGGCCCTAAGTCTATCTTTTAGTATATAGTTGAATATCCTCTTTTAATTAAACTTTTTATTGTGCTTTTATGATAAAAATCACAAACTCTCAATTATTGCTAGCTTTTTACAACAATTTGTTTTATAATACAAATGATAATGGAGAATATTTTTCCATAATGATGGGTTGAAAAACCCGTCTATCACATTTAATTGATGATTTTAATTGTCAATTATTTACCCCCCTAATATACTCTATATATTTTAAAATGGGTATCACACAAATTGAGATACCCACTTTTTTTGCCCTTTTTTATTCTTTTTTTATTGCTTCTTTTCTAATCTGTTTCTACATATTAGATGTTGTCATCTTCACCATCGACATTATTAGCGTCGTCTGAGCTGTCGTTATTATCTGTATTGTCAGCATTCTCAACGTCGTTAATATCTTCAGTGTCGACAGTATCATCATCATCAATGTCATCGTCATCATCTACATCAGCTGAAATACGGGTTATAGATACAACTCTATTCTCTTCTGATGTACGCATTAGTGTAACACCCTGGGTAACACGACTTAGAATACTTACCTCGTCAACGTGCATTCTAATAATGGTACCATCGGTAGATATAAGCAGGATGTCGTCGTCTTCAGATGCAGACATTGCACCCACAAGTTCTCCCGTCTTTTGAGTCACTCTATATGTGAGAACGCCTTTACCGCCTCTCTTTTGAACTTTATATTCATCAAAGTCGGTACGCTTACCAAAGCCGTTTGTCGTAACCACAAGAAGAGTTGTGGTTTCAAAATAAGGTACCATCGAAATAACGCGGTCGCCTTCGTTCACGCGTATTCCCATTACGCCCATAGCGGTTCTGCCCATAGGTCTAACATCTTTTTCTTTAAAGCGTATAGACTGGCCTTTTTCGGTTACAAGCATAATATCATAGGAACCATCTGTTAAACGAATGCCGATAAGCTCGTCACCATCTTTGAGACTAATTGCGGTAATACCACTTCTGCGAATATTACTATACTGCTCTAAAGGTGTCTTCTTTACCATACCATTCTTGGTGGCCATTATAAGGAACATATCTTCTTCATCACCATGAATCTTTATTCCAGCAGTAATCTTTTCATCTGGCTCAAGTTCAAGAAGATTAACGACTGCAGTACCTCTAGCCTGACGTCCCGCTTCGGGGATCTGCCATGCACGGAGCTTATACACCCTTCCTTTATTAGTAAAGAACATCAAATACCTATGGGTAGATGTAATAAACAAGTCTACCGCAAAGTCGTCCTCTCTTGTAGTAAGGCCTGCAACACCCTTACCTCCACGTCTTTGGCTCCTATAAGCATCAACTGAGGTACGCTTAATATAACCGAAACGAGTTAAGGTAACTACCACATCTTCATCGTCTATTAAATCTTCCATGTCTATTTCTGTTTCATCTATGGTAAGTGTGGTTCTTCTTTCGTCACCATATTTCTTCTGTAATTCTGAAAGCTCTTCTACGATAATTTTATCAACTAAATCAGGATTAGAAAGAACGTCTCTAAAATGAGCAATTTTTATTTTAAGCTCATCGTATTCTTGATCAAGCTTTTCTCTTTCTAGCCCTGTAAGCCTTCCAAGCCTCATATCCACAATGGCCTGGGCCTGTTTATCAGTAAAGCTAAAACGCTCCATCATTCTTTCCTTGGCAAGGGCCTCAGTTCTGGAGCTTCGTATAATACTGATTATCTCATCAAGATTATCATGAGCTATTTTTAAGCCTTCTACGATATGCGCTCTAGCTTCAGCCTTCTCAAGGTCATATTTTGTCCTACGACGAACAATCTCTTCCTGATGTAGAACATAATAATATATGAATTCTTTAAGGTTCAATATCTTTGGCTCAAACTTCTTCTCTTCTGTTTGCACAAGAGCAAGCATATTAGCACTAAAGCTATTCTGCAATTGGGTGTTTTTATAAAGTTGATTTAAGACAACATTTGCGTTGGCGTCTCTCTTAAGCTCGATAACCATACGCATTCCGTCTCTATCCGATTCATCTCTTAAATCTGATATTCCTTCAATACGTTTGTCTTTAACCAGGTCTGCAATCTTTTCAATAAGCCTTGCCTTATTTACCTGATATGGAAGCTCTGTCACTACAATCCTTTGTCGGTTGTTTCCATGTGTCTCTATATTAGAAACAGCACGAACTACAATACGCCCTCTACCTGTTTTATAGGCATCCACAACTCCGCTTCTGCCAATAATAGTTCCACCTGTAGGAAAATCAGGGGCCTTAATTACTTCCATTAGTTCTTCTATTGTGACTTCAGGGTTATCAATATACTTTATAATTCCGTCAATAACCTCGGTAAGGTTTTGTGGAGGAATATTTGTCGCCATACCAACTGCAATACCCGACGAGCCATTAACCAAAAGGTTTGGAAAGCGTGAGGGTAGAACCACAGGCTCTATTTCATGTTCGTCAAAGTTTGGCTTAAAATCGACGATATCCTTATTTATTTCCCTGAGCATTTCCATAGCTATTTTCGTAAGTCTTGCCTCTGTATAACGCATAGCAGCAGGAGGGTCACCGTCCACCGATCCAAAGTTTCCATGTCCATCTACCAAAGGATAGCGCATGGAAAAGTCCTGAGCAAGACGCACTAAAGTATCATATACAGCTGCATCTCCATGTGGATGATACTTACCTAATACTTCACCTACTGTCGTGGCACATTTGCGATATGCCCTTTCAGGGGTAAAGTTAAGTAAACTCATTGCATAGAGAATTCTTCTATGAACAGGCTTTAATCCATCTCTTACATCAGGAAGGGCGCGGTCCACGATTACGCTCATTGCATAATCAATAAAGGACTGCTTCATCTCTGCTTCAATATCAACAGGTATAATTCGATTCAGATTTTCATTGTTTTGACTATTATCGGACATCTATGATGCTCCCTTTCATTTTACATACAATTAGAATTGTATCCATTTTTTATACGTATATCTTCTATTTTAATAAACATTTCATTTAATGTCCATCTTAAAAAAGAAACCTGCTCTTTTCAGGCAGGTTAAAAATAAAATTTAATATAGTTATGGGGTCAAATACTGGGGGTATTATGTAATCAAGAGTAGGCGCTAGATTACCTTTCCCACGATTACACTTTTTTACTGGGCTTTTTGTAAATCCTCCTTTTTGGGTATGCGAACAATAAATTCTAGAAATTCTCCACGGTCTATCTGTGCCGCGCGAGCAGGAACACCAGACTTTTTCATTGTATCTATGGCCTGACGGATTGTATTAACAAAAATCCTGATATCCTTTATTGATCTGGTAACCTGTCCTTTATAGTTTTTTGATTTTGTTGGGTTACAATATTTTTCTAAGGCTTTTTGAACAAGATCCTCAGTTTTTCTTACATTTAGTCCTCTATCACAAACCTTTTGCAATACCTTCAATTGTATTTGCTCATCATCTATTTTTAGTAAAGCTCTGGCATGTCTTTCAGTAAGATTATTATCGGCAAGAATTTTTTTAATCATTGGCGAAAGTCTAAGTATACGAATTTTATTTGCGATTGTTGATTGGCTTTTTCCTATTTTTTGTGCTAATTCTTCTTGTGTAAGGCCATGTTCCTTAATTAAGTTTCTATAACCCTCGGCCTCTTCAATATAGCCTAAATCTTCTCGTTGCAGATTTTCGATAAGTGCCATAATGGCAGAATCATTTTCACCAATATCAACAATAATAGCAGGTATTTCTTTATGACCTGCCATAGCTGCTGCTCTAAGCCGTCTTTCACCTGCTACTAGCTCGTAGTGAGTGTTGCTAGCTTTTCTCACGTTAATGGGTTGAATGACACCATATTGCTGAATGGAATGGCAAAGCTCATCTAGTGAGGAATTGTCAAATTTTCTTCTTGGCTGGTACGGATTTGGCCTTATTAAGTCAATTGAAATCATTGAAATCTTTTTTTCTTCAGGCTTTTTTCCCTGACTCTTTTTCTCTAATCCAGGGAATCTTAATCTTGTTGCAATCATAGGGCACCTTTCCTTTCGTTCTCTTTTGTGTATTAGCACATTTTTATTCCATACACTAGAAATATTCGCCTTTTGATTGCCTCATCCTTTAATTTTGAAAAATTACTTATCGCATAAAACCCTTCTAATTAAGGGCTTTCGGCATTATTTTATGGGGTCTCTTGTCGGTTTTCCGCTCTTTCTCGGATAGTTTGTCGGAGTTTGTCGATATTTTCTAATTATTACCATGTTCCGTTCGTTATCGCTATTTGGCAGTATAAACTGCTTTACTTGTTCAACTTGTCCACCTAATATATCAAGAGCTTTTTTAGAGTTATTGACTTCCTCTTTTACATCGGATCCCTTCATGGCTATAAATATGCCACCTACTTTAACAAATGGTAAACAGTATTCTAGCAAAACAGGCAAATTAGCTACAGCCCTTGCCGTTGCAACATCATACTTCTCACGATAGTTTTTATTTACACCAAAATCCTCGGCTCTTCCGTGAATCATACTAACCCCATTTAGTTGTAAGACATTACTCACTTCCTGTAGAAATTTAAGTCTTTTTTCCAAAGAATCTAAAAGGGTTATTTTTATTTCTTCTTTTACAATATTAACAGGTATGCCGGGAAAGCCAGCACCTGTTCCAACATCTATTAATAATTTTACGTCCTGTGAAATAAACGGCATAATCGAAAGCGAATCAAGAAAGTGCTTGGTTACAATACCCTCTTGGTCAGTAATTGCAGTCAAGTTTATTTTTTCATTCCACTCTATTAGTAAGCTAGCATATTGCGAAAATTTGTTAGCCTGCTCTTCGGATAGTGAAATACTATATTCTTTTGCACCTTCTATTAATAATTCAATATTATTATTACTAAGCATATTTTATCAATCCTAACTTTAATCTTTTTCCTTAATGCTTCTTTTGCGGCTCTCTAGATATATCAAAAGCACCGATATGTCAGCAGGCGATACTCCCGATATTCTTGAAGCCTGCCCTAACGACTGGGGCTTTTGATTATCAAGCTTTTGTCTTGCCTCAAGGCTGAGGCCATGGATGTTTTTATATTCTATATCCTCTGGAAGCGCCCTTTCCTCCATACGCTTAAACTGTTTTATTTGAATCATTTGGCGCTTTAGGTATCCTTCATATTTGATACTGATTGCAACCTGCTCAACAATCTCCTTTGATAATTGTGAATATTCGTCTATTTCTTTTAAGTACTCAATATCTATTTCAGGTCTTTTCAAAAGATCGTATAACCTTATCCCCGATACTACTTGGGCGCTTTTATGCTTCTTCAAAAAACTATTAATCTCCTCGCTTGGAGAAAGTATTGTGTTATTTAACCTTTTCATTTCTAGTTCGATAAGCTCTTTCTTTTCGATAAAGCGACTATATCTTTCTTTACTTACCAAGCCTATTTCATGGCCAATTTGAGTAAGTCTGGCATCTGCATTGTCCTGCCTTAAGTAAAGTCGGTATTCAGCTCTTGATGTCATCATTCTATAAGGCTCATTCGTCCCTTTTGTAACTAAATCATCAATTAATACGCCAATATATGCTTGCGCCCGTGTTAAAACAACAGGTTCTCTGTTTTCTAGCTTCATTACTGCATTTATACCCGCCATCAATCCTTGAGCTGCTGCCTCCTCATAGCCTGAGCTGCCATTAATCTGCCCAGCAAAGAATAAGCCATAAATAGTTTTAATCTCTAATGCTAAATCAAGCTGGGTTGCGTCAATGCAATCGTATTCAATAGCATAGGCAGGCCTCATAATAACAGCCTCTTCAAGGCCGGGCAAAGTCCTTAACATCTTTATCTGAACATCCTCAGGCATGCTCGTGGACATACCCTGAACATACATCTCCTTAGTACCTAATCCCATTGGCTCTACAAATACCTGATGGCTTTCCTTATCTGCAAAGCGAACAATCTTGTCCTCAATAGAGGGACAATATCTTGGGCCGACACCCTCTATATCACCACTATAAAGAGGAGATCTATGAATGTTTTCACGAATAATCCTGTGAGTCTCTGCGTTTGTATGAGTCATATAACAGGAGACCTGATCTCTCTTTAATTCACCTGTCATAAATGAAAAGGGCACTATTTCATCATCACCGGGTTCCTCGGTGAGTTTTGAAAAGTCTACGGTACGCTCATTTATTCGGGCAGGGGTTCCTGTTTTAAAGCGCAAGAGTTTTATCCCGAGCCCTTTCAAGCTATCTGATAACTTATTTGCTGGAAGCAGTCCGTCAGGACCACTATCATAGCTGTGATCTCCTATTATGATTCTTCCCTTAAGATATGTTCCGGTTGTCAATATAAGCATTTTGCATAGATATACCGTTCCTGTATGAATGCGTATACCTTTAATCTTACCATCTTCACAAATTATGTCGGTGACCTCAGCCTGCTTAAGATCAAGCTTTTCTTGCTCCTCTAAAATGAGCTTCATATATGCACTATAGGCTCTTCTGTCAATCTGAGCCCTTAATGAATATACCGCTGGGCCCTTAGCCCTATTTAAAATTTTAGATTGAATAAAATTAGCATCGGCAGCTATGCCCATCTGACCGCCCAAGGCATCTATTTCTCTTACTAGTTGCCCTTTGGCCGTTCCACCGATGTTAGGGTTACAAGGCATGTTTGCTACGCTGTCTAAATTAATGCTGAAAATAGCCGTCTTATGACCCAGCCTAGCAGCAGCTAAGGCCGCTTCACATCCAGCATGTCCTGCACCGACAACAATTATTTCATACTCTCCGCCTACAAAATCACTCATATTTCACACTTCTCGCATTTACATCTATTTAATAACATTCACTCAAAAATATATTCCTACTTCTCAAATTACACTTTATAGCCTTGGGCATCCACATCACAAATTTCAAATCCCGCTTCTACTTACCTATGCAGAACCTGGAGAATATCGCGGCTACAACGTCCTCATCGGCATGGTGTCCTGTTATTTTTCCAAGCTCCTCTAGTGAAGCCTTAAGATCCATGGCTAAAATGTCCAAAGTCATACCCCTTTGACAGTTTGATAAAACTGCCTCTAAATACTCTTTCGCCTTTTTTAGCTGATATTCATGCCTAGCGTTGGTGATAAGAAGCTGATTATCTATATCCTGGTTGTTTTCTGTTGCAAAACTGAAAATGCTCTCTTCAATTTTCTCTATTCCAGCATCTTCTGTTATGGATATAAATTTAGCTTGTGGATTTTCGTTTTTAAGAGTTTTTAATTTACTTTCATCTTCAATAAGGTCAATTTTGTTAAAGCAAAGCATGTATGGCTTTTGTTCTTCTTTTGCTTTATTTATTATAGATTGATCTTCCAAGCTAATGTCTTGAGAGCTGTCAAAAATAACAATAACCAAATCAGCATCAGATATAGCTTTTAAACTTCTTTCTACACCTTGTTGCTCTACAAAATCATCTGTTGATCTTACTCCTGCGGTATCTAGAAGCTTTACCGGAATGCCTTTTATATTAATGTAATCCTCAATAACATCCCTTGTTGTACCAGGAATATCGGTAACGATGGATCTATTCTTCCTTGTAAGCCTATTCATTAATGAGGATTTGCCTACATTTGGCTTACCTGCTATTACAACCTCCATACCCTCTCTTAAGAGCTTTCCAAACCGAAAGCTTTGTATGAGATTATCTAGCTCTTTTATGGTTTTCTCTATTTGATTTTCTATCTGGTTTATGGTGACCTCTTCGGCATCATACTCAGGATAGTCTAGGTTGACCTCAATGTTTGATAATAGCAAAATTATGCTCTCTCTAATTTGGTTGAGCCTTTGTGATACATCACCCTCAAGCTGCCTTAGTGCAACCTTTGAAACCCTTTGAGTTCTTGCCTGAATTATATCCATAACAGCTTCTGCCTGTGATAAATCTATTCTGCCATTTAAAAATGCTCTTTTAGTAAACTCTCCAGCTTCTGCAGGTCTGGCTCCATTTTTATAAAGAAGGTTCAACAAGGCTCTTGCTATGGTATAACCTCCATGGCTAGATATCTCTACAACATCATCTCGAGTATAAGTCCTCGGAGCTTCCATTTTAGTTAGAAGAACTTCATCAATAATGTCCCCTGTTTCATGAGAGACGATTTTTCCATATTGAACTGTGTGGGAGCTCTGCTTTGCAACTGTATTCTTCCCAGCAAATATTTTGTCGGCAATTAAAACCGCTTCAGGTCCGCTTAAGCGAATAACAGAGATTCCCGAATTTCCTACCGCTGTTGAAACACCGGCAATTGTGTCGTTTATCATGATTATACCTTTTGATATTAGTTTTTACTTATTTTGATAATTACATTATGAATTTAAAAGGCTGTCTTAAAATAGTAATTTTTAAGACAGCCCTATATGTTTGTTAATAATTTGCCTGCTTGTAACGAATAACAACCTTACGGTTCGGGTCTTCGCCTATGCTTTCAGTGTCTACATACCTGTGACCTTGCAAAGTAGAATGAATTATTCTTCTTTCATAAGGATTCATAGGCTCTAATGTCATGTTCTTACGGTATCTTGTAACTTTATCTGCCATACGGTTTGCAAGCCTAACAAGTGTTTGCTCCCTTTTTTCTCTGTAACCAGCAACATCCATAATAACACGAATGTATTCCTCTGAGTTGCGATTAACAACTAGGCTTAGAAGATACTGTAATGAATCAAGGGTCTCACCTCGTCTACCAATTACAATTCCTACATCATCACCTGTCAAATTAACAGTTATCTGACTCTCTTCATGGATTATATCCAGCTGTGCTGAAATATCCATGTGTTCAAATATTGGTCTTAAAAAATCAACAATTAAATCATCGATTCCGGCTTTTTCTGTTACCTTAACTACTGCATTTTTGCTCCCGATAATTCCCAGGAGTCCCTTATTTCCTTCATATATTATTTCTATTTCTACATCTTCAGCTGCTACATCTAATTCCTCGCATGCAAGTCGAATTGCCTCATCTACGCTTTTTGCCTCTTTTGTTATTGACTTTTGCACTCTTATTCTCCTCCTTTTTCGAACCCTGTTGGTCTTTTGAAATAATTTCGCCTTTTATATACTTTTGGCCGTCTTGCTCTTGCTCCTCGGTTGATTTCTTTTTATAAATCTTGTTTAGTGCCGTTTGCTGAGCAAAGCTGAGAACATTATTTATTGTCCAATAAACAGATAGTCCGCTTGGTGTTTGAAAACCTATGACAAGCGTCATTATAGGGCTCAGTAAAGCCATCGCCTTTCCTGAGCACCCAGCATTAACAGGATTACCATCCTTGTCCTTTGCTTTTGACTGTTGTTTGCCCATAAGCAATGAAGAAGTAACATAGGTTGTTGCCACCGCAAGTAGTAATAAAATTAGTGGTGGTAGGTGTGTGGCTGGGTCTTGTTTAATCAAATTAATATCAAATGTTGGCTTAACTCCAAGATTAAATATCTTGAACAGCCTCAAATCAAGTCCTTGTAGTACATCCATCTGTTCTCGAGAAAGATAAGGATTTGCTTCAATCATTTCAGGATGTCTATTAGTTATTTCAAGTATTTTTATCTCTATATATGGATCTTTTTTAGTCAACTGCTGATATGTTTCTTGTAGATATTCAATAGATATCTCGTCATTTTCCAGATCCTTAAAGGTAATATTTTTCAAATTATTCTCTGTCAAATACCCTTTGTCTACTGATTCAATAGCCATATAGCTAACAGCTGTTGCAGGTGTTTTTAGCATATATGCCATTGGCATTCTAATAACATAAAAAAGAGCAATAATAATCGGGAATTGTATCAGCATGGGAAGGCACCCTTTCATAGGATTATATCCCTTTTCCTGATAAAACTTTGCTTGCTCTTCTTGAAGTCTTTCTTTGTCATTTTTATATCGTTCTTGAATTCTTTGAAGCTCCGGTTGTAATTCCTGCATTTTTAGAGTGGATTTTGATTGATTAATGGAAATAGGCAATAGTAACACCTTATAGATTACTGTCATTAACACTAAAGAAAGAGCATAATTATGGACTCCAATAGTATTATAAATGTATAACATTACTCCACCAAATAATTTGCCTATCAATCGCAGTATCGTGCCCATAGATTCTTCCTCATTTCTATTTTACAGGGTCATATCCTCCGGGATGGAAGGGATGACACTTTAGTATTCTAGCTATAGCCAATGATGTTCCTTTTAACGCTCCATACTTTGTTACTGCTTCTAAAGCATACTGGGAACAGGTTGGATAAAATCTGCATGTAGGAGTTCTTTTCAAAGGGGATAGATATCGCATATAAAATTTTATAATACCTATTATTAGCTTCTTAAACATTAGCTTTCCTTCTCTAATAAGCCCAGCTTATAAAAAAGATATCTTATTTCTCTTCCAACAGAATCTAGACTCTCAAGCGAATCTGTTTTTCTGGCTACTACCACTAAATCTATTCCTTTTGGTAATCTGTAAAGAAGCTGTCTGATATTTTCTTTTATCAGCCTTCGCATCCTATTCCTTTTAACAGCATTACCAACTTTTTTACTTGTGGTTATACCAATCCTCGTGTCATCCAATCTATTTTTCAGATAATAGACAACTAAGGTGGTAGAAGCCGCATACTTTCCTTTGCTGTATACCCTATGAAATTCCTTGTTTTTTGTTAAAACAGGCTTCATTCTCATCTTCTCTTCTACTATTCCATATACATTATGACCTGTTTTCCATTTAGTAATAACAATTTTTTTCAGGACCTAATAATCTTTCCATCCCTAATAATATAATAAATCATTACTAAATAGAAGAAAAGACCAATTTAATGGTCTTACGCAGATAATTTTTTTCTGCCTTTTGCTCTTCTTCTTTGTAACACTTTTCTTCCACTAGCAGTCTTCATTCTTTTTCTAAAACCATGTTCTTTTTTTCTTTGCCTTTTTTTAGGCTGATAGGTACGGATCATGTTTGCACCCCCGTTCAATTTTCATATCATAATATATTTTTTTATCATCTTATTAATTGTAAAGACAGCATTAAATATTATATAACCTAACCTTCGTCAAAGTCAAGAAAAAGTAATATTATTGTTGAAAGAATCTTTGAATTTTGATATATTTAGTATTACAATTGTTAAGTACAGAAAGTACCCCCGTCTTAATGGCGTGGGTCCTCTACTTTTTATTATAAAATTTTTTTATATAGCCTTATTTTTTATGTTATAAAATTACTTTATTTGTAATATTAGCTCTTATTTAGTACACGGAGGAATTATTAATGGCGTCTAATTTGAATGAAACATGGCAAAAAGTCATGAAATTACTTGAAGGGGAGATGACTAGTGTTAGTTTCTCTACATGGGTAGAGACGCTTATGCCCGTTTCTATAAACAATAATAGTCTTGTTCTTGAAGTACCTTCTGATTATAACTTAGGATTAATTAAGTCAAGATACTATGATCTTATAAAAAACTCCGTTAAATATGTAACAAACCGAGATTTAGATTTAGAATTAGTATTAAATGCCTCAGATTATCCTTCTATGTCTTCTGTAGCAAATACTATAGAAAGTGACAGTTCACAAAAATTATCCATTCTTAATCCCAAATATACATTTGCTACCTTTGTAAAGGGCAATGGTAATCAATTGGCACATGCAGCTGCCCTTGCTGTCGCAGAAGCACCAGCTACCTCTCATAATCCTCTTTTTATATATGGTGGGGTTGGACTTGGAAAAACTCATCTTTTGCATGCTATTGGGCATTATGTTTTGGAACAAAACAAGGACTCAAAGGTTCTTTATACATCCTCAGAAAAATTTACAAACGATTTAATTAACGCCATTAGAGACGATAGAAACGAAGAGTTTAGAAGTAAATATAGAAGCGTTGATATCCTTTTAATCGATGATATTCAGTTTATTGGTGGCAAAGAAAGAACTCAGGAAGAATTCTTTCACACCTTTAATGCCCTTTATGAGTTAAATAAGCAGATTATTATCTCAAGCGATAAGCCTCCAAAAGAGATCTTAACTCTTGAAGAGCGACTTCGTTCAAGATTTGCATGGGGATTGCCTGTTGATATCCAGGCACCTGATATAGAAACGAGAATTGCAATCCTTGGCAAAAAATCCCAACTAGAAAACTATGATATTCCTAATGATGTCCTAGTCTATATTGCTGATAATATTGAATCAAATATCAGAGAGCTTGAAGGAGCTTTGAATAGAGTTATTGCATATGCCTCTCTTACAGGTGCTCCAATTACATTAGACCTTGCAAAGGATTGCTTAAAGGAAATTCTTTCAGGTATTAATGCTATTGAAATAAATTACAAAACTATAATGAAGGTTGTCTCAAGATATTATGATCTTTCCCCAGAGCAATTGATTTCCAAAAAAAGATCAAGAGATATATCTAATCCTCGACAGGTGGCCATGTTCCTATGTAGAGAATTGACAAATATGTCTCTTCCAAAGATAGGCCGGGCCTTTGGGGGAAGAGACCATACTACTGTTATGCATGCTTATGACAAAATATCAAACGAAATAGATAAAAGTGCTGAACTAAGACGTGCTATTACAGAAATAAGACGGAATATTACAGGAAAGCAATAGATTGGAGAATTGTTGATTGTTATCCCCGAAGTTTTGTGTATATGTTGATTAATTTCTGTGGATAGAATTGATATTTTTTTAAGGCCAAAGTTATACGAAAAGTTTCGTCCTTTATCAACAGACTTATTAACATGCTGAACGCTAAAAACCGCAATAATTTGACATGGTTTTCAACACTTTCAACAGCACTTACTACTACTGTTACTAATTTATAATAATAATAAAAGGAGATAAAAAAATGAAGCTGATTGTTCCAAAACAAACTCTACTTGAAGCTATAAATGTTGTTCAAAGAGCCATTATGCCAAAAGCAACACAACCTGTTCTAGAGGGTATTTATTTAGATGCTGGTGAGACATTAAAACTTATTGGTAATAATTTTGATTTTGCTGTTGAATATAATGTAGATGCTGATATTATAGACAAAGGCTCTATAGTTATAAATGCCAGAATTTTTGGTGACATAATAAGAAAGCTTCCAGATGCTCCTGTTTATATTGAAGTTACAAATAATTATAGAGTTAAGATAGAATGCTTATCTACATATTTTGAAATTGTAGGTATGGATGCTGACTCATATCCAATGCCTTCTATATACGAAAATGAGAATTTATCATTTTCTATTTCTCAAACAGCTTTTAAAGATTTAATTAAACAAACAATCTTTGCAGTTGGTTCAGATGAAAATAGAAAAATAATGACAGGTGTTTTGATTGAAGTAGATAATAATGAGGTTAATATAGCTGCATTAGATGGTTTTAGAATGGCTGTTAGTAATACTCTAATAAAGGAAAATATTAAGTTTTCTGTTGTTGTTCCTGGTAAGAATATGAGTGAGGTTATGAAAATTTTAGAGTCTAATGAAGATCCTGTAGTAGTTTCTTTATCAGGTAATATTATTTCATTCGTATTAAAGGACTGTAGAATTTCTTCAAATGTCTTGGATGGAGATTTTATGAATTACCGAAGCTATATTCCTTCTCAGTTTGAGACAGTAATTGGCGTTAATACTAAGGATTTAATAGAAGCGATAGAAAGAGCATCTTTAATAACAAGTGAGGACAAGCGTTTTCCTGTAAAGTTTTCCATTAATGATAATAGTATTGTTATATCGTCTACAACAGATATAGGAACATCGAAGGATGAAATATCTATTAATAATGATGGAGCTCCTCTTAGTATAGGATTTAACCCTAGATATTTTATTGATGCCTTAAAAGTTATAGATGAAGAAAAAATTAAGATTTCTTTTACCTCTTCTGTGGGACCATGTATAATAACATCAGAAGAGAATGATAGATATACTTACTTAATATTGCCAGTGAGAATGAAAAACGGATAGAGGTTTTTATGAATGATATTCTTATCAAAACAGAATATATAAGGCTTGATCAGTTTTTGAAGCATGCAAATATTGCTTCCTCGGGAGGGGAGGCAAAACATCTTGTTTTAGAATATGAGATATTTGTAAACAATGAAGAAGAGCACCGTCGCGGAAAAAAATTGAGACACGGTGATATTATCAGTGTAAATGGCCATGAATATAAAATTGTTCAAAATGGTGAGATAAATTGACCGTAAAACAATTAGAATTAATTAATTTCAGAAATTATAGTAAACAGACTATTGCTTTTGGTGAAGGCATTAATATTTTGTACGGTCAAAATGCTCAAGGTAAGACTAATATCTTAGAAGCGCTTTATATATCAGCTACAGGAAAGTCGCATAGAACTAATAATTATCGTGATTTGATTCGTCATGATACTAAAGGTTTCGAGGTAAATTTAATAGCGACAATTGCAGAAAGAGACAATACAATTGCAGTAAAATATATATTTGACATGGGCAAATATGCGGAGATTAATGGAGTAAAGAGAGAAAAGCTTTCAGATATATTAGGAACACTTAATATGATTTTTTTCTCGCCTGAAACATTAGAAGTAATAAAAGGATCGCCAGCAGTAAGAAGAAGGTTTATAGATATACTTCTTTGCCAGACAAATAGGCAGTATCTTCATATTTTAAAACAGTATAATCTTCTAATAAAAAATAAATCAATTGCATTGAAAAACGATAAAAATGGTAAATTTAGTGATACAATTTCTGTTTGGAATGATCAAATTTCAATTTATGGAGGAAAGATTGCATATTATCGCATGAAAGCCATAAATGAACTAAATTTATATATGAAAAGAGAAATAAAGAGCATAACCGGCAATATAGAAGATTCTAATATGGAGTATAAAACATATTGCAGCATTGATGAGAGCGCAGAGCAAGATTATTTTATAAGTAAGCTTTTAGATAAACTTAAAAAGGGGCAAGAAAAAGAAAAACGCATAGGTCAATGTTTATATGGACCCCATAGAGACGATTTTGAGATATTGTTAAACAATATGAATTCTAGACAATATTGTTCGCAGGGTCAACAAAGAACCTTAGCTCTTTCGCTTATAATTGCGGAGCTATTCTATGTGGAGAATATAAAAGGTGAAAAGCCGGTACTTCTATTGGATGATGTAATGTCTGAATTAGATCAAAGCCGGCAAGAATATTTACTAAAAGGACTAATAGATGTTCAGACCATTATTACAACAACCGACGAGCTTTCATACCATAATGTGAAAAACCGTGATATACAAAAGTTTTATATAGAAAACGGCATAATTATTTCCAAAGTTGACCTTAATTAAAAACTAGAATAAAATTGAGTAGGTGATAATTTTGTATTTGCATATAGGAGAGGAAAAAGTTGTTTTTTTAGATGATATTATTGCTATCATGGATATTGAAAAAACAACTACTTCTAATAATACAAGAGAATATTTAAAGAAGAGTGAGGAAAATGGAATAGTTACAGCAATAGGCACAGATATTCCTAAATCATTTGTAGTAGCGTTGACGGATGGACAACAAAAAGTTTTTTTATCTCCCATATCGTCAAGTACCTTAAATAAAAGATTTAGAAAAATAGCTGATGATTATAGGGAGGAACTGAATTAATGTCTAGGATGAATAATCACGTTGGATATAATGAAGAACAAATTCAAGTATTAGAAGGATTAGAGGCTGTAAGAAAAAGGCCAGGAATGTATATAGGAAGTACCTCATCAAGGGGTCTTCACCATCTAGTTTATGAAATTGTTGATAATAGTATAGATGAATCCTTAGCAGGTTTTTGTGATAAAATTGAGATTATTTTAAACAAAGATAACAGTGTTACAGTAACTGACGATGGTCGAGGTATCCCAACAGGAGTACATCCAAAATTAAAGATACCTACCATGCAGGTTGTTCATACTATGCTTCATGCAGGAGGAAAGTTCGGTGGAGATGGATATAAGGTTTCCGGAGGACTTCATGGCGTGGGCGCAGCTGTTGTTAATGCTCTTTCTGAATGGATGGAAGTAGAAGTAGCACGCGATGGTAAGGTTTATAAGCAACGCTACGAAAAGGGTAAGACCGTTACAGATGTTGAAGTTATACATGAATGTTCATCTCAAACATCTGGTACAAAAACTACATTTAAGCCTGATGATACCATTTTTGAAGAGACGGTTTATGATTTTGATATTCTCTTAAAGCGTTTTAGAGAGATGGCTTTCTTAAATAAGTTAATTACAATTACTATTATTGATGATAGAGAAGAAGAACAAAATGAAATTATTCTTCATTATGAGGGTGGAATTAGCTCCTTTGTTGAGTATATTAATAAAAACAAGCAGGTTATTCACCCTGAAGTTATTTATTTTGAGGCTAAGAGTGATGGCTTAGAGCTTGAAGTTGCAATGCAGTATACTGATTCATTTAATGAAAATGTTTATGGCTATGCAAATAATATTAACACAACTGAGGGCGGAACCCATATTACAGGATTTAAAAGTGGAATTACCAAGGTTGTCAACGATTATGCAAGAAAAATTAATCAATTAAAAGAGAATGATAAAAATCTTGCTGGTGAGGACATAAGAGAAGGATTAACAGCTATCGTTTGTGTTAGATTACAGGATCCTCAATTCGAGGGTCAAACAAAAACAAAGCTTGGAAACGCTGATGTAAGGTCATTTACAGAAAGTGCATTAACAGAAAAGTTAACGTACTTCCTTGAAGAGAACCCTAAAGTATCAAAGATTATTATTGAAAAAACCTTGCTCTCATTTAGGGCCAGAGAGGCTGCAAGAAAAGCAAGAGATATGACAAAGAGAAAGTCTGTTTTGGAATCAACAACATTACCAGGAAAGCTTGCTGACTGCTCAGAAAAAGATGCTTCTAAATGTGAGATATTCATAGTAGAGGGAGACTCCGCAGGAGGTAGTGCAAAACAGGGTAGGAATAGAAGATTCCAGGCGATTTTACCACTTTGGGGCAAAATGCTTAATGTAGAGAAAGCCAGAGAAGAGAGAGTTTACGGCAATGAAAAGCTTAGCCCAGTTATAACAGCACTAGGCGCCGGTTTTGCAAAGGAAATGGATTTAACAAGGCTTCGCTACCATAAAGTAATAATTATGGCCGATGCCGATGTTGATGGTAAGCATATTAGAACATTGCTATTAACATTCTTCTATAGGTATATGAGGCCCCTTGTTGACAATGGACATATATATATAGCTCAACCTCCTCTTTTCAAGGTAAAGAAGGGCAAAGAAGAACATTATGTTTATAATGAGCGTGAATTATCAAAGCTTTTGAAGGAAAAGAATTGGGATAGAAACGACAAGAGTATCTTAATGCAGCGTTTTAAAGGTCTTGGTGAGATGAATTCAGAACAGCTTTGGGATACAACCATGAACCCAGAGACTCGCCAAATTATTAAGGTAGAGGTTGAAGATCATGTTGTTACAGATGATGTTTTAACTGTATTAATGGGCGAAAAAGTTGAACCAAGAAGAGAGTTTATCCAAAAATACGCAAAGAAAGTAAGCGACTTAGATATCTAATTAAAAAAGTAGGGGGACGGTTCTTATGAGCAATCAGGGGACCGTCCCTTTTTTTAAAAAACTATTGACAATCTTACTCTAATCAGTTAGACTCAATTTAATCTATCACATTAGAGAAGGAGTAAAAAATATGGAAACACCGAAAGTCTTTGAAAGCGAATATCGCTTTTGTCTTATTCTGTGGGAGAACGAGCCTATTGCAAGTGGAGAGCTTGTAAAGCTTTGCAAAGAACAGCTAGACTGGAAGCCTACTACCACATATACGGTCATCAGACGCCTCTCTGAACGAGAAATTGTAAAAAATGAAAACACAATTGTATCTTCATTGGTTTCAAAGGATGAAGTGCAGGCTGCCGAGATTGATGAACTTGTAGAAAAGAAATTTGATGGTTCACTTCCGGCTTTTATCACCGCATTTACGAAACATCAGCAAATTTCAGATAAGGATATAGATGAAGTGCAGAAAATAATCGATCGCTACAGGAAGAGGGAATCGCTATGACTGATATATTCTTGAAATTAATCAACATGAGCATTTCTGCGAGCTGGCTTGTACTTATTGTAGTAATTCTAAGATTATTACTAAAAAAGGCACCAAAATGGCTGAATCCTGTGCTATGGGGAATAGTTGGTCTAAGGCTTGTTTTACCCTTTTCAATTGAGAGCGCGCTGAGCCTTATTCCCAGTTCCGAAACAATCAGCCCAGAAATTATGTACTCGCAGCAGCCAATAATCAATATAGGTATCCCAGCGTTAAACAGTGTGGTTAATCCTATTATTAGTCAGTCTTTTACTCCAGACCATGCAGCTAGTGCAAATCCGTTACAAATATGGATTCCGATTATCGCTATCGTTTGGATTGTGGGTATTGCAGCTATGCTTATCTACACGTTTATTAGTTACCTTCATCTAAGCAGACGAGTAAAAACAGCAGTGTTGCTGACGGACAATATCTATCAGAGCGAAAATGTCACATCACCATTTGTGCTCGGCATACTGCGCCCCCGTATCTATCTACCATTTAATATGAACGAGAACGATAGAGCTCATGTTGTTGCCCATGAGCAGACTCATATTAAGCGTGGCGACCATTGGATTAAGCCATTTGGCTTTTTACTTCTTTCTTTGTACTGGTTCAATCCTCTATTATGGGTGTCCTACATCCTTCTCGCTCGAGATATTGAGCTTGCCTGTGATGAGAAAGTGATAAAAAAATTACATGCAAATCAGCGAGCTGATTATTCTGATGCACTGCTTTCATGTAGTGTGCAACGACGGATGATTGCAGTCTGTCCGCTTGCTTTTGGCGAGGTAGGTGTTAAAGAGAGAGTGAAAAACGTGCTGAATTATAAAAAGCCTGCATTCTGGATTATAATTGTGGCTGTTATCAGCTGTATCGTCCTGGCTGTATGTTTTCTAACAAATCCGAAGAAGGATCCAATTTCTTTTTCCTCTATTCAGATAACTTGGGCAAATGCATTGGATGTAAGATCAAACGAGATAACATCGTACGAATTGAATGACGCAGAGCTTGGTGAATTAAAAGACCGTCTGCAGGATTTGGTGGTTGGTAATAAAAACATTGATTATGCCGCTTTTACACCTATGTATTCGTTGTCAATAAGAGCGCAAGGCATGGAGCAATTCATGATTGCAAGCTACAACCGCGACGGCACGGACGTTGGTTTGCAGTATGAGGGGAAATATTACCGTATCGAAGATGATGAATTTTCAAGATATCTTAGTAACATCTGTGCTGGAAGCAACAGAGCAGAAGCACCAGTTGATAAAGACCGGTTGTCTCTCAATGATGTTATTATGCTTTCTCAAAAGGGCCAAGATCTGTCCTGGGAAGATTTTGAGTCGTTTTATTATATTGAAACAGGCTCTGGCCTCTATATCCATGTTTACGAAATTAATTCTTTGTTCTCACTTTGGATAGGTGGCATTCCCAACAAGGAGCCAATGTATATATATTTGAGAACCAATACCGAGCCGGAGGATTATATCGACATTCGAACAGAGGATGTTACTGATTTTATTAGCAAGCATATAGATGATTTACCCGACGAGTCCATAACAGCAGCTTACGAAATCTCTCGCCTGCTATATATTATTACCTCATCTCCGATTGAATCGTCTGTACCTGGCGACTATATCACAGAGCATCAAACCGAGTATAACACAATGGTGAGCTATGGCGAGGATACGCTGCGTTATTGTTTCGCTGAATTTTTAAAGGGGAACCAGACCGACCTTCGTGGCCATATTATGGCTATTGCCTGTCAGGATATAATGGAAGGCTGGGGTGAAGTGTTTATAATCGAGAGTGCCGTTAGTACAGGGCAAGACTGGTTTAATCTGTTTAAGAGCAACGCAGAAAGCATGCGGACGCAAGCTCCACATGAGGATATAAAAAAATTATATCCGGCAACATGGATTTTCCTTCAAATGCAGTCAGTGGGTACGCGTGTATACGAATTCAACGATTCGGAAGACATTATGAAAACCTCTGGAATTGTTCTTAACGATAATGGGACTTTTAGCCTGACGTTTTCGCCTATCAGCAGTTATCTTGGATATGGTACTTATAAGATTGAGGATAACAGACTGATTTTGAATACAGATGATGGAAATTATACCTATGTATTTGACATGGTAGATGATACGCTTGTATTCGATGCCGATGCTTCTTCAGAACAGTTATGGTTTTCTAACATAACGGATGGTTCGGTGTTCAGACCACGCTAAAGGTTTATTCTTCGGTGTGGTCATTAATTTGCTATAAATAATAGCAAGAATCACAAATTATCAAAACTCATAACGACATCAAATGAATGCTGATCTCTTGAAAGGTTTGTGCCTCTAATAATAATGCTATTATCGTTATCTGTGCGCATAATAGAGAACCTTTCATTGCATCTTAGCTCAGATATAAAATATATTTCATATCGTTTTAGATGGTCTAAATTATTTTTTTCGTCATCTGTAAGGGCATCGTAGGCAAATTCTCCATATCTAATATTGTTTACATGCCCTAGGTAATCAATATGGCTATTATAAACTTTTCTATCTTCAACCTCATTATATTGGAACTTTGATTTAAATGTGGGAGATGCCTCAATAGTTAAATCTTCTATAGGCGCTCCGACAGGAAAGGGAGTCTCCTTTTTTCTAAATACTGCTCTTGTGTTTAAATCAAGAAGAATTGAAAAAGTGGATCCTTGAAAAAGCAAATCACCGTCGGAATTTTTAAAAACCAGCTCACGTCTGTAATATGGCCCTTTTTTATGTGAGTGCCATGTCTGCGCAAATAGTTTACCACAGCCTTGTACAGGCTTTACTATTTCTAAAGAGATAGATATTAGTGCCCAGGCAAGGTTATGCTTTATTGTTGTATCCATATTTAAATTTATTTTGTTTAAATGTTCTTCCGCAATTTTCGCAAAAAGGTTTTGGTAAGCATAAGGCTTCAGAAGACCATTTTCATTTAAATCGGAAATGTCGGGTGTAATCTCATAAATGTAATCTTTCTCCATTATTACCATCCTATATAGGCTATATTTTTAGTAAACGTTTTGCATTATTTGATAGTATATCATCTTTCTCTTGTTGTGTAAGGGGTAGTGCATTTAAATGCTCGACCTCAGTGTAAGCATTACTCCATGGTGAATCAGATGCGAATAATATCTTGTTGGCCCCATGAATTTTGACAATTCTCAAAAATTGTTCCTCGGAGAAGTATTCAAATCCCATAGAGGTATCAAAATATATATCTTTACCAGCTAGATATTTTTCAACATCATCCCATTGGGCGTGGCCGCCGAGATGTGCAGCTATCATGACCCCTCCTTGCATATTATCCACAATTTTCGCAAATTGTTGAGGCGTACTATTAAAGGGTGGTGGAAATCCTGGGTCAAAGCCAGCATGATGTAAAACAATTAAATCTTTACTTAAAGCATAATCATATATTTTAAGCATTCTTGTATCGTCAACTGTGAAGTTCTGATACTCTGCATGAAATTTTAGTCCCTTCAATCCTAATTCTACAACAAAATCTATCTGACTTTTATAATCCTTCGCATGTGGGTCAATCGATCCAAAGGAGATTATTCTCTTCGAACAAATATTTTTTGCTTGTTCATTAATACTTACTTTCTGTGATGGCTTTGTCAACACTGGCTGAACTACAGAAATATCAATGTTCCAGTTATCCATCTTATTTAGTAAACCTGAAAGTGTTCCCTCGTGAACAGGTGTAATAATACTATTAGTATTATTAGTTAGGCTCGATAAGGCTCTATTTGCTATATTATCCGGAAACACATGTGTATGAAAATCTATTATCAAGTTATCACCTCAAATTTGTATAATTCGTTTTATTATATCACAGATTAGCACTTGTGATTTATAGTAAGGTTGCCATTAAAAGGTTTAAATTAATAAAAAGTTTTGGATAATATATTTTTTAGTGAAGATACTATATCTGGAGGTGTATAACAATGAATTTATCAACAAAGGAACGCTTATTACTAGAAGATCAGCGGACCCATGAGGAAATTTGTATTCAAAAGTATACTAATTATGCCAGCATGGCTTCTGATCAAGAATTAAAGAATTTATTTAATAGTAACGCCAGCGTAGAACAGGAGCATCTAAATACAATTAATCAGCTTCTTTCCGGACAGGTACCCCAAATGAATCAACAAGGTGGAGGCCAGCAGCAACAACAACAAATGCAGCAACAGCAGCAACAATCAAAAGGAAGCTTTATGCCTCAGGGAGATGTTCAAAACTATAAGAATTCCGATAAGGATCTTTGTATTGATATGCTTTCAACTGAAAAATATGTATCAGGTACCTACGACACGGCTATATTCGAGTTTAAAGATCCTCAAATCCGAAATGTACTAAATCATATACAGAAAGAGGAGCAGCAACACGGAGAAAAAATATTTAGCTATATGAGCAATAAGGGTATGTACCAGACACAATGATTTAGAGGAAGCCCTGTAATGTAAATAGTTATAAAGTATATAAATTCATGAATAAGAAGATTTCCCCAGGATTAATTTTTATGTCACAACACCTGGTAACTATTTACACTAAAGAATTATTGACAAACACTATTAAAAGAAAGAGAAAAGTAGAAACGGGCAAAGAGAGAATATGCCCGTTTCTAGTTAATATAAGTAATAATTCAATTTTCATTTAAATGTTTCACGTGAAACAATGTAAGTTAAATCTTTTTATACTTACCTTTGAATTTAGCAATAATAAAAGCTCTAAATTCATCATAATTAGTTGTGATATCAGATTTGCTTATTAATGAAGCCTGATTAGCTGTAATGTAGAATACAAATAAGTCTTTAGTCTCAACCAAGGTATAAAATTGATTATACTTTATTTCCCCGGATGATTTTAGAAATTCGTTTTCTTCAAAGACTTTGTTGTCATAAAATTTCAGAGTAGTGACACTACCAAAAGAACCAGTATTGTCAGACTTCATGCGTTGCGAATATTTTACTTCGATTTTAATAATTAGCACTAGAATGATAAGAATAAAAAAGGAAAGTCCACTAATTACGAATCGTTGTATGTCTAAATCCAAACCATTATAACCAATGATAAGTGCACCAATTACAGAGATTAGCACGATGTAAAGCCACATAAGCTTATTCTTTTTTAATGTTGCAGCATATAAAAATTTCTTATAAGCTTCTTTTGTAAAAGTAGTTTCGATTAAGTATTTAGGTTCTTTCATTTTTCCACCTCAATTTACATTATTATAGTTAACTAGCTTCAGTATACAATATTTTAGTTAATTACAGCAGTCTTTATTACTAATTTCATAAGTGCAGTACTCAGTACTCGGTACTCGTAGTAGAGCTAATAAGTGCCTCCGGTATTTTCTTTATTGAGTGTTCCGTTGATTTCTATTAATAGGCACTTAACCAATGATTTGCATACTGGGTGTGCTTTACTCCTTTAGGAATGATGATAAAATCGCCCTCAAACAAATCAATTAGGCCATCCTCTGTTTCAATTTTAAAAGCTCCTTCTATTACATAGAACAATTCATCTGAATGTTCATGCGTGTGAAAGTCTAAAACTCTATCCTCTACCTGCAAAACATTTAGCATATGGTTATTAAGCTGACCTACTTTTAAATATGTAAAAAGTTTATCGATCTGATTTACCTTTTCTTTCAGATTAACCTTTTTGAGCATCATATAATACCTCATTTACACATATTTGGTTTTCTAAACTGTTATTATTAACTCTCGTGTTATCTAGTTTCTGCTATGAAATTATATCATAATTATACAATTACACAATTAATTAGAACTATTTTTTAATTGCCATGATTTATTCGGTTTTAACAAAATAGTATTCAATGTTTCACGTGAAACATTGAAGTGTTATTGCATTAGTTCGGTCATAGAAGCAGCCCTGTTCAACGTTGCCGTCGCTAATGCCCGAAGCTGATTGTGCGTCGCAATTGACATTTTATGCAGCCCAGGCCTGATTGGCAATCGCAGTAGCAGAAAGCACTTATTCATCGTAGCCACACAGACCTACTTGTCCGTCCGTAGTCGTCCAAGCTTGTCAGATCTGTTTTGTCGTCGTAGGGCTCAGACCTATATATCCAGGCAGATGGTTAATTTAGTTTTGCCAAAAGAGCATTATTAATGTTTTACGTGAAACATTGAATTGTTAATACCATCAGTTTATCCATCTTAGGGGCCCGGTTGGTCACAGTAGCTACCCGGCTCATCTCGGCCGCTATGGCCGCCCAAACCTATTAACCAGCCAGTTGCTTGGGGATTAATGATCTTGAGGGCAGTTAATAAAGTCTGTGGTTTCGGCAAAACAAGAGGTTATTAGACC
>CAYMAE010000034.1:14529-25401 GCA_964388375.1 uncultured Ruminiclostridium sp. | reverse complement strand
TTTTATAATGAATTACTTGCCCTGAATCCTCCCTTAATGCAGTTATTGCCTCCTTGTAAGAGGCAGAGAATTTATCATTACTTTTTACTGATCCAATTCCTATTTTAAAATTAAAACCAATATGCTGACTAAGTCTTCCTACTAAATATCTGGTTTTTTCAATCAAAGCGGCGACCTCATCATCATCCACGCATGGTTTTGAATAAGGGACAAATGAGATTACCTGGTTTATCATAATGGGCCCAATAATAGCATCAAAAGATTCTTTTATAAGCTCTCTTATTTTGGGGTAAAGTGATTGGGATTTAACACTTACTCCAACAGGGTTAGTAAGATTTCCATTCTCGTTTAAATCGCCATACTGGATGACAAAAATAAAACCGAATTTATCTTTTATATCTAATAGCTCATTAAAGCTATCAGTATCATTTAAAGAATTTTCTTGTAAAAGTATCGAATAAATCATACCGTTTTCTAAGATTGGTACTATAATGCCGAGTTTTTCTTTGACTAATAAATCTTCTTTTAGCCGAGCCCTTTCCTCGTCGATAATATGCATGGCACGCTCTATGGTGGAAATAATTTTGCTTTTATTTGTGGGTTTCATCAGATAGTCAAGTACCCCCAAATTAATTGATTCTTTCGCATATGTAAATTTATCATAAGCAGACATAACAATAAAAATTGTAGAGCTATTGTTCTTTTTAATTTCTCTTATGGCATCGATCCCGTTTATTCCCGGCATTTTAATATCCATGAATACAATGTCAGGTCTGAATTCAAGTGCTAATTCTATTACGCTTCTTCCAGTCTTTGCACTTTTGACAACACAAGTATTACCAAAGTTTTTTTCTATAATAAAGCTAAGAGAATTAATAACAATACCTTCATCATCTGCTAACATTATTTTATACATTTTTCCACTTCCCGTATTTTAGTTGGTGTTTATTCTTGTATATTAATAAAGTCATCGACTTAAACTGCCCGAATTATTTTTACCTTATAAGGGGATATGTATTATTACTTCAGTACCATTGTTTGAACCTTCGCTAATAATGCTTATAACGTCTTCCCTGCTGTAATATAGCTTTAAACGGTTAATTACATTTCTCAGACCGATTCCACTTGTGGTCTTTGTCTGATCCTCACATATGGGCTTCCCACTCAGTATATTTCTAATTATGTCTTCATCTATTCCTTTGCCATTATCTTTAATACTGATTCGTATTTTGTCATCCAGCCGGTAAATTGATAATTTAATCTTTCCTTCCCATTCGATGTCGCTAATTCCATAGTTCATTGCATTTTCTATTATCGGTTGTAAAATCATGCTTGGGAGCTTTATATCCAGTAGATCTTCATTAATATCTTCTGTGTAATTAATCTCTTTAGCAAAACGAACATTCATAATGTAAATATAATTATTAACAATTTCAATTTCCTCTTCTAACCTGACATCCTCGCTTAGCTTTTTTGTATTATATCTATAAAACTCAGCAGTTTTCTCCATAAAAGCACTTGTTTTTTCGGCACCTTCCATCATCGCTAATTGAACCCCTGCGTTAAGAGTATTAAATAAAAAGTGGGGATTTATCTGTGCCTGAAGATACTTAAGCTGAGCATCTTTTAAATGATTTGTCATCAATAATTCATTTTCTTTAAGGCTGCTTTCATACTCCATATTTTCTTTTATCTGGATGATGTACTCATTGATGCTAATAATCATTTTATTAAATGCTTTTGATACCACGTCAATTTCATCATTGTTACCTGATCGCTCGATTTCGATAGAAAAATTTCCGCGTGCCACTTCATTTGCTGCAATAGCAAGTTTCCCAAGGGGATTAGTAATGCTTTTAGTCATTATAATGATAAGAAGTACATTAAATAATGATATAATTACTATTATCATAATACCAATAATCTCTATATATTTCAATGAAACCAGATTTAATTCATATATGTTTGAATTATCCTTAAACTGTTGATTATTTAAACTATAGATATTCAATTTAATATATTCAAATATTTCTCTTGCATCACTATAGTTTTCGGTATATTTACTTACATTTCTTCCCCTTTTAGCTTGTATTGTTTTATATGTTAAGTCCAGATAATTATAAGACATATTGCGTATTTTTCTTTCCATTAGCTTCACATTATCTTCTGAAATCGTATCATTCAATTGCTCTAGTAAAGCCTTATAATTCTCGGCGCTTTGGTAATAGTTTTTAAGAGCATCTGAGCTTCTCGTGTCTAAAAAATCGTACATATTTTTCTGAACGCTAGATAAAACATCTGTAAGCTTATTTAATTCGGCATTGCTTGTATATACGCTGCCAATGGATTCCATGACTTTATTGACATTAATGTATGTATATATATTAACAAAAAATATAATTGCAGAGGTTAATATAAATACTAATATTAGCTTTGTTCCAATAGATAATTTATTCTTTTTTGACACTAGTTTTTTAATACTCCACACGATGGAATCCTTTCCGCACCTTTATCTGAGTACCATACTAATTTATGGGGCCAATGGTATCGATATCTACTGTGACATATTCGCTTACGCGATTCGACTTTGCATACTCATCTAATGCGTCTATACAATATGTTCCCAGTTGCTTTGTATCTACGACTATGGTCGAATGGATTATTTGTTTTTCAATGGCAGATTGGATTATTTCGGAATTATAGTAACCGATAATGTCTATTTTCCCCACTTGATTATTATCGACCAGCGTTTGATATGCGCTAATTGTATCTACGGCATCCAAACACACTATTACGTCAGGGAAATTATCTGAATTCATAATTATATTATGTATGGTTTCCTCGGAGCCAAAAGCATTTTCTCTGTCTATGGAAATAAACTGTATATCCACATTTGTATCTACCAATGAGTCCTTAAGCCCTGCCAGCATTATATCAATGTCCGAATCTGACAAAACTATTACATTGAGGTTGTTCTCATTAGTAAGGCTCAGTAATTGTTGTCCATAGGTCTTACCTAATTGGTAACGGCCGGCTCCGATAAAACAAATTCTCTTGCTGTTAGGAGTGTCCTTTATTACAGTGATAACTGGGATTCCGGAATCAACCGCACGGTCTATCAATTCGCTAATGTCCCTATTACCTCCACCTTCAACTATAATACCATCAACGTTGGCGGCAATAGCCATCTTCAAACGTTCATAAACATCATATGAAAACGGAAGATCGGTGCCCAGTTTTTCCACATAGATGTTTGATAATTCCCCACGAAGCTTTGCCCCTTCATATATAGAGTCACTAAAGGCACTGTCTAATTCTTCTAAGATCAAAGCATAGTGCTTAGAATATGACTTGCTGTTTTGAGATTCTATGGATTTGATTGCACTGTTTCTGTAATATGTAAGTACAAATGGAGTTATGGCAGTAAGAAAGAATAAAATAGTAGAGAAGATGGCTATAAATATAATATTTCTGTTTTTAAGCTTTTTCTTTTTCTTTGATTTAAGCATATATACCCCTCTAAAGTATTTCAATAGCGATACGAATTAGAAACGTCCACCATTTTTATGTATAACGGAGTAGGTTATATAACAAGTTAACCACACCAAGTCTCTGAGAAGGTTTTATATCATTATATTTTCATTTTAGTTAAATTGTACTTTAATTGCAAGGAATACTTTATAAGACCACTTGAAAAAGTCCAGGAAATGGAGTAAACTTACTAATATAATATTAATAAGTTATGGAGGATGTAATATGTCTTATCTTCTTGGAATTGATGTTGGAACCTCGGGAACCAAGACAGTACTCTTTGATGTGTTGGGAAACACCATAGCCAGCGATACCCAGGAATATCCTCTTTATCAGCCCGAAAATGGTTGGGCCGAACAGGACCCTGAGGATTGGTGGAATGCCTCCCATATTTCGATTCAGAATGTTATAAGAAAAAGCGGAGTAGATGCTAGCCAGATTAAGGGTATTGGCATCTCCGGACAAATGCATGGCCTAGTGCTTCTTGACGAAAACGACAGGGTTTTAAGAAAAGCCATAATATGGTGTGATCAAAGAACTGACAAAGAATGTGAAGAAATTACATCAAGGGTTGGGGCGAAACGTCTTATTGAAATAACAGCAAATCCTGCCCTGACAGGTTTTACAGCTTCAAAGATATTGTGGGTCAGGAATAATGAACCGCAAATATATGAAAAGATACGAAAGGTGCTACTGCCAAAGGATTATATTCGCCTATGTCTAACAGGTGAATATGCTACAGAAGTCTCCGATGCCAGTGGTATGCAGCTTTTAGATGTACCTAACCGTTGCTGGAGTGACGAAGTACTTACAAAACTTAATCTGGATAAACGTATTCTTGCCAAGGTTTATGAATCACAGGAGGTAACTGGGACAGTAACTAAAAAAGCTGCTGAAATTACAGGATTACGAGTAGGGACACCGGTAGTAGGCGGAGCAGGAGACCAGGCAGCTGGGGCTGTCGGAAACGGCATCGTGAAACCAGGCGTTGTATCATCGACTATAGGCACTTCAGGCGTAGTTTTTGCATATACCGATAAAGTCACCATAGACCATAATGGCCGGGTACATACCTTCTGCCATGCCGTACCCAATACATGGCATATCATGGGCGTTACTCAGGGCGCCGGTCTTTCTCTTCAATGGTTTAGAAACAATTTTTGCAATGAGGAAATAGCTACTGCTGCCCTAATTGATGTTGATTCTTATAAGCTTATAGATGATGCGGCAGCTTTGTCTAATGTAGGCTCTAATAATTTAATATACCTCCCCTACCTCATGGGAGAAAGAACCCCACATCTAGACCCATACTGCAGGGGCGTATTCTTCGGCCTCTCGGCAAAACACACCAAGCGCGATCTGCTGCGTTCAATTATGGAAGGTGTGGCCTATAGCCTCAATAATTGTTTGGATATTATCAAGGAGATGGGTATTGACATAAAAGAGGTTCGAGCCTCCGGAGGAGGAGGAAAAAGCAGCTTATGGCGCCAAATTCAAGCAGACTTATTCGGAACTTCCATAAATACAGTGAATTCCACTGAGGGGCCTGCATTAGGTGTGGCAATTCTTGCAGGAGTGGGCGCCGGTTTATACCAAAGTGTGCCCGAAGCTTGTGATGCAATTATTAAAGTGCGATCTAAACAAGACCATGATGCGGGTAATCACCAGATTTATAAGGGCTACTACAAGCTATATAACAATCTATATCACTCTCTTAAGCAAGATTTTAAGACATTGGCCGGACTTTAAGAGATCTCGACCTAAAGAAATGGAGAAAATAGAGTTTGAAAGCAATGAAAGCAGGCAACAATCAATACTTAAAAGAGATGAACAAAGCCATAGTCATGGATCTTATTAGAACAACAGAAGGTATCTCGCGAAAGGTTCTTGCTGATAAGACAGGCCTTTCTGCCACTGCCTCAGGTGCTATTGTTAGCTCACTTTTAGAAGATGGGTATATACAGGAAAAAGGCATGGGTGAATCTTCAGGTGGAAGAAAACCTGTTATGTTGGAGCTTAAACCCCGATCTTATTATGCTTTGGGATTCGATATTGATTTGCGTTATATCTACACCATTGTTATGGATATAACCGGGGAAGTTATATACAAGAGGAAACATACAAAACAATATGATTTTACAGTACAACAGGCTATAGAAACGATAACGCAGGAATATCACAAGGCCGTCACGAAGCTAAAGCTTTCTAAAGAAAGGGTCTTAGGCGTCGGGGTATCGGTGCCAGGTATTTTGGATATCGTCAGTAAGAAGATTGTGTTGGCCCCGAATCTAGGATGGTCTATGGTAGAGCTATTAGAGCCCCTTAAGGCAGCTTTGAATGTCCCGGTTTACCTGGATAATGAGTCTATGTGTTCGGCCTCATGTGAAAATTGGTTAGGGCTTTGCAGAGATGTTGAAGATTTTATCTGTATAAATATTGAATCCGGTATTGGCGCAGGATTATTTCTTCGTGGAAAAGCATATCGTGGCATTTCAGGTAGTGCTGGCGAGGTAGGTCATATACCCGTCGATGAGAATGGCCCTATATGTAAATGTGGTAATGTTGGATGCCTCGAAACAATTGCTTCTATTAATGGCATGGTGGCTAAGGCCTGTAAAAATAAGAAAAAGCACGATGAAATTGAAACGGCTTTTGATAACCTGCTTAAGAATGCCAGAGAAGGAGATGATGAATGCTTAAGTGTTTTCAATGAAGGGGCCATTAGTTTGGGAAAGGCTATAGCTTACTTAATAAACATCATTAACCCACAGAAAATTGTGTTGGGTAAAAAATTCCCCGAATATTCTGATCTTGTCATTGATGTCATTCGAAAGACCGTAAAAAAATATGCTCTTAATTACCCGTCCAGTCAAGTAGAGATTCTTTCATCAAGCTTTGGGGAGGATTCTTCAGCTTTAGGAGCGGCAATTATACCTATTAGGAAACTATTTGGAAGATAACTGAATAGATTTTAATGTGAAAAAAAGGAGGGTTTTATTGTGTCAGAGTTTTTTAAAGGAATTAGCAAAATTCAATATGAGGGAGCGGGTTCTGATAACCCATTAGCTTTCAGGTACTACAATCCAGAAGAGGTCATAGATGGTAAAACCATGAAGGATCATCTTCGCTTTGCGGTAGCATATTGGCACACATTTCAGGCAAGGGGCGCTGACCAGTTCGGTGTCGGAACAGCCATAAGACCGTGGGATAACATAACCGATGAGATGGATCTTGCAATTGCAAAGGTTGACGCCAATTTCGAGTTCTGTGAGAAGCTTGGCGTCCCATTTTTCTGTTTCCATGATCGTGATATCGCTCCTGAAGGCCAGACTCTTTCAGAGACTAATAATCGTATTGATAAGGTTGTTAAAAAAATTAAAGACCGCATGAAAGGTAGTGATGTAAAGCTTCTTTGGGGAACTACCAATGCATTTTCACATCCAAGATTTGTTCATGGCGCATCAACCTCTTGCCAAGCCGATGTTTTTGCATATGCGGCTTCTCAAGTTAAAAAGGCCATGGAGGTGACCAAAGAGCTTAATGGTCAGAACTATGTATTCTGGGGCGGTCGTGAAGGCTATGAAACCTTATTGAATACAGATATGAAACTCGAACTTGATAATTTCGCGCGTTTCCTTTCCATGGCAGCTTCATATGCGAAGGAAATAGGGTTTACTGGGCAACTACTTATTGAGCCCAAGCCAAAAGAACCTACGAAACATCAGTATGACTTTGATGCGGGGACAGTTATTGCCTTCCTAAAAACTTATGGTTTGGATAAAGATTATAAGCTAAATATTGAAGCAAACCATGCAACCTTGGCAGGGCATACTTTCCAGCATGATCTAAGAGTCTCTCGAATTAACAACGCTTTAGGCTCAATAGATGCTAATCAGGGTGATTATCTTTTAGGCTGGGATACCGACCAATTCCCTACAAACATTTATGAAACGACCTTAGCTATGTATGAAGTTATATTGGCAGGCGGACTAACAAAAGGCGGGCTTAACTTTGACGCCAAAGTCCGAAGAGCTTCTTTTGAGGCAGATGACCTCTTTTATGGTCATATTGCTGGGATGGACTCCTTTGCCAGAGGTTTCAAAGTAGCCAACAAGCTGATAAAGGACGGGGTTCTGGAGGATTTTATCCAAAAGCGTTATGAAAGCTACACCGGTGGCATAGGTCTTGACATAGTATCTGGGAAAGTTGGATTTAAGGAGCTTGAGGCCTATACCCTTAAAAATGGTGAACCAAAACTTTATTCAGGTCGCCAGGAAATGTTGGAATCCCTGCTCAATAAATACCTTATCGAAACTAAGTAATAGCATATATTAAGCAATACCTTATTCCTCCTCAATAAATAAAGAGATAAGCGAGTCTATCTATGTGAGACTCGCTTTTTTCTTTATTCTATGTTACTCTAAGTGTTCTGTTTTCATTTGCGTTGTAGTATTCTCTTTTTAAAAGTTTTAAATTTGCTGATGTAGTGACTTGTATAGATAACCGCAATAATCAGCATGCCGAAAGCAACCCCACAGCTAAAAGAAGCTATTGCCTCAGTTATTCCGCTATCTGCCAATCCCATAGTTTCTAAAACTATAAAGAAATAAATGAAAAGACACCAATCCAAGAAAAAACATGTAACTTTTTTATTAACCTATTTTTTTCCTCGATACTGTAATCAGCTACTTTTAATATTGTTTCTTCCATTTCTTTATTCATTTTCTCACTTTTCCTTTCACCGTCAATTAATTCTCTGATATCTACCTTATAGAAATCAGCCATTTCAATCAGAAAATCCAGATCTGGCATATTGTTGCCAGTCTCCCATCTTGATATGGTTCTTCCCGCCACATTTAGCTTCTCAGCCAATTGCTCTTGGGTTATCCCTTTTTCTTTTCTTAGCTCCTTAAAGAAGCAACCTATCTTTTTCTGATCCACAATAACTCCTCCTTTCAATAATAGAATACCTTTAACAAATAAAAATTAGCACGACACAAAGTGAGAAATATCAGTTTTTTATCTTATAGACACATCTGTCTATTGAAAATTCGAATTTATTTTTATACTCTCTCAACCTCAGTTTAAGCAAAAGAGATATTTAAGGGACGGAGTGGCAATACCCCGTCAGCATGTGGTCGTATATGGATTGGTTCTACATTTTTACTATTTTAAAACCTTCTTATAGGGCGCAATCGTACCTTCATTCATTTTATTACCTATTTTAGCTTTCAGCTTTGGGGAGAATAAAAAAATTCCTACAAGGTATATTTTTAATAGGAGATTATCCATATCCGCAGACAATCCCTTAATGTATTTCATGCCAAGATCCTGATGGTTTTCCTGAATGTATTTATGTGCCATCATATCATAAAAATGCTTAGAAGTAGTAAACTGATTAAAAAATTTACCTGATACATTAAGGCCTGATGCTTTTAAAAGCTCTATAAACCGATGCAACTGACTTGGTGCAATAAAGATATAGACAGGATAAGATAAAACAACAGGATCCGCATCTGCTATTGCGTCAGCCGTGCTGAAAAATCTTTTTCATAGGATTTAATAAATTGACCAACATGAAGAAACTGAAATTGATGCTCTGGAAGCTTTTTTTTCTAAATATAATAAAGTTTGCAGTGTAATACTATACTTTCCCTTAGGACTCTTTTATACCTCAAAAGAGAAGGATAATGTAATACCGGGCTTGTAATTGCCATTTTGGGCGTTACAACAAACACGTGGTTCTGGATACGCTACCGAAGGCTACACAAAGCAAATCCAAACTCAATCCTTGCAACACAGAGCAGGCTATACAGCGCAAAGGCAGTGGTTGACACCTGCCTTGCAACAGCGCTAATAGTTGTTGCTATTTTCCCCCGCTCTCCTGCCGCATATTTCATGGACATAGCCGGATCGGCTGCTGTAGCGGTTTATTTGCTTATAAACGGTGCAGTTACGATATTCAGTAAAAAAGCAGCTAAGGCAAGTCTATAGGAGATGGTATTAGTTATAAAAATGGTATTTTCATGTATTAAGGTTTGTTCTATCTTTAAACATCTGATCGTATTCTAATTTTTCAAAGCCCATATTTTCATAAAGTTTTATGGCCCCATCATTATCTGCTTCAACTTCCAACCTTAATCTAACAATTGAAGTATCCAGTGTTGTTTTAAGATATTTGAAAAACTCTTTCCCTAAACCCTTTGAACGATATTCCTGCAATACATATAATTCATCAATCCAGAGTGTAATACCTCCAGCTTCATGAGAAAAGGTTTTTGTTGTAATTGCATATCCGACAGGTTTGTCTTCAAATTCAAAAATATATCCATCAAGATAAATATTAGAATGCATAATTTCGTTAAATGTATCAATATGATATTCTTGTGGAATTGGTTGCATTACTGCATCTGACGCATAAAATAATTCAGTCATGCTGAAAAAAACCTCTGCATCTTCCTTCTTCATTTTTCTAATCATTAAATCAAATCCGCTCCCATTCTTCTTTACTCAGACAAGTAATATGCTCCGTCCTGATATCATCCATCAGTTTCCAATGAATATTCTTATTGGTGTGATAATACTTAAATCCGCACTTTTCCTGAACTCTCTTCGATTTTTCGTTTCCATCGAAATATCCACACCAAAGCTTATCAAGTTTTAAATTTTCAAAGGCATATCGAATCATTTCATTTACCGCCTCTGGGATAAGTCCCTGCCCCCAGAAAGGCACACCTATCCAGTAACCAATTTCGCCCTCATTATCAGGAATACCTATATTACTCGCACTTCCGATCATAAGTCCAAGGCTGCCAACCACATGATTTTCTCTTTTAAGAACCACCGCATATGTTCCCGGAGCAGATAAAACTCCTGTAATAATCTCTTTACTGTTCTCCACACTAGTATGTGGAGGCCATCCGGCAATTGGTCCCACCTTTGGATCTTGTGCATATTCGTACAACCACTCTGCGTCGGTTTCTTTCCATGGACGCAAAATTATTCTTTCAGTCTCTAATAACATTTATTCGTTACTCCTTTATCATAATAACTTACTTTTTAAACCTATAAACATTATAGATATAATTGTCTTATTAAAACAATATTCTGGTTATAATATTGAAACCCACAATACAATCATGGCATCATACACACCGTGCGCAATAATTAACGAAAGCAGGGTACACCCTTTGATTTCCTCTCTGAATATACAGAAGAGAAATCCAAGAAACGCTGTCACAAAAACTTGAATGATATTCCCGTTGAATATATGAAACAGTCCAAACAATCATGCGTAATGGCAAAGAAAATGACAACAGTAAATGTTGATTAAACATCCAC
>CAYMAE010000034.1:7111-14429 GCA_964388375.1 uncultured Ruminiclostridium sp. | reverse complement strand
AATCATGCGTAATGGCAAAGAAAATGACAACAGTAAATGTTGATTAAACATCCACAAACTAAACACAGTAACAAATACAGCGAAGATAGCTATGAAAAGCTGTACTAGTGATAATTTAGCTTTTGACTTACTTGCTTCCATATTTTTACACATATCCACACTCCATTTCTTAATGTATTACTCCCCAACACTGCTCTTTAAGAACTATATAATAGTGCAGCTGATAAACGGTGTATCTTCTGTCACTACCTATCAGAATAACAGAAAAATTCAGGTTTCGCCATCGTCTGTCGCTTGTAGAGGTGTAAGCACTGCTGTCATTCCTTTTCAAGCAATTTCCGAAAAGAATTATCTACAGCAATTGCCCCAATTGGAGCTGTAATCAGAATCCCTAATACCGCGACTGTCAAAATAGTGTTTCCTGCCGCAACACCGGCCGCCAAAGGCAATCCGCCAATTGCGGCTTGTACGGTCGCTTTAGGCAAATAGGCAATAGCACAAAACAATCTTTCTTTAGTGTTCAATTTAGTTTTGATAAGGCAAACAAACACACCGCAAACACGAATTATGAGGGCAATAAATATAAGTGCAACCGCAGCAATTCCCGCACTTGCCGCATAACGAATATCGACTGTTGCTCCTACTAGCACGAATAGCAGCAACTCGGCCGCCACCCAGATTTTTGAGAACTTACCCGACAGGCGCTTCGCTAAAACACCATACTGTTTTAGGATAGTAGCACCCAGAGCCATCACGGCCAGCAGCCCAGACATAGGCACATAAGCCTTTATAACAGATTCGAGCGTAACAAGCAGAAAAGAAGTGCTTAGTATAATTAAAATCTTCACAGTATCCCGCATGTGTATTCTTTTAAATAATTTAACAACCGCAATTCCAAGCAAAATACCGATTAACACACCAGCTGCAATAGCAATCGGAATTTTAACAAGGTTTCCAACATCAAAGCCGCTCCCGCTGTACATCCCCATAAAGGACGCAAAAAGGACAATTACATAAATATCGTCTACCGAAGCGCCAGCTAAAATTAGCTGTGGAATACTCTTTGATTTACCATAACCGCTCTCCATTAACTTTAGCATTTTGGGGACGATAACCGCCGGGGATACGGCACCAAGCACAGTTCCCATAATAGCCGCTTCCAAGTGCGAAATAGGAAAGAACATTGGTGCAAATATTGTTGTGGCGGCTATTTCAAAAGTTGCAGGAATAAAACACATGAGAATAGCCGGACGACCCACCTTCTTAAGATCATTTATGTCAAGTGCGAGCCCCGCTCTTGTAAGAATAACGATTAGAGCTATTTCTCTCAAATCAGCGGAAATATTTAATAATTCCGGCGCTATTAGGTCCAACACATAAGGACCTAAAACTATGCCAGTAAGAAGCATACCGACAAGTCCGGGCAATTTTAGTTTTTGCATGGTTCCACTCAAAACTAGGCCGCAAAGAACCAGCAATGCAAGACTGAAAAGCATACACATTCTCCTTTGTGCAGAAATGTAAAAAAGCTGACACTTCCGCAACATAATAATTGCAGAAGTCATCAGCTTAATAAGCGGTTCGGCTTTTTAAATCAGCTCTGGGAGAACTTCATTCCCATAGTATTATATTGTAGCACAATGTCATTAAAAAGCAAATACCGAAGCACTGATTCTATCATGTCCTACTTCCGATTCGTCCGCCGCCTTAAATCCTTTATATGTCAAATACTTTGGGTCTGATAAAAACGGTTTTTTCTTCGCTGATGAAAGAACACAAAGGCCAGCTTTTCCTTTGGCTTTGCTGTCTGCTATGCATTCATTTAACAAATCATTGGAATAACCATGCTCCTTAAAGGAACCGGATACCCAAAAGCAATTAATGTACATATATCCATCAGCAACAATCGGGACCCATGCATTTTCAGCTGGGATATATTCGATGAAACACTTTCCACGTTCATTTCCCTTAATGAAAACCAATCCATCATCCAATCTGTTATAAATTCCAGTCTTTCTTTGATGTTACCTGCACATCTTTATTATTGGATATTGCACAGCAGATATGCTCCTGTTCGAGATTGTCTTTACTTATCTTTATGTATTCCATACTATTTTTCCTCCTTCACAAACACTACCGTCTTTTCATTCATGCTAATTTTGCCGACCTGCCAGTCATCTTCCTCACCTATGCATATTCAGAATTGGTTGGTTTCTTCTAACCCATTTATCTCTATCAATGTTGGCATTCCAAATATCATAGTTACACTCCATTCTAATGTAAAAATCAAATAAACTGTTTATTTTAATTATACATAAGCATCTATGATATTTCATCCACACTTTTATCCCCTTTTATGGTTTTACTTATCGCGCCGCTCCAGCATTCTCAAACATATGTAATAATAATTTCCATATAATGTTTTATAATATCATATATCACAATTTAAATATTTACAAGAATATATTACCAAAAATCAAATGTCCACTTATTAACCCTTTGCATTTGCTATGTTTTAGTTTACTGATCTTGCGCACATAACGAATTTCTTATCTTTTTAACGTTTCGGTTCATCAGATGTCTTCCCAAATTTCTGTAGGCAAACCCCTTTAAAGCGGACATTTCCTGATGATGTTCCTTAAGCAGTTCATCTGGTGAATCATACACTCCAAAATCTTGATTGATTCCTTCGCTCTGAATATATGTATTATTCCTGTTAAATTCTATAATAGGATGTTTAAAATCAGTTACTGCCACGCCATAACCACAAAACTCACCAGTACAGTAGCTGTTTATTCTCTGGAGTTTCTCCAAGTAAGGCTTGTCAAGAATAAAGGCTTCTAGTTCGTACCATGTATCTTCAAAAAAAACTTCTACCCAACTGTGAAATACATTTTGTGGTGCGTTCTTATATACGATACCTGTCATGGCACCCTTTTGTAATTCTTTATCGATTGTAAATCCGTGTACTCTGCAAGGAATGCCACATGATCTGAGCAAAGCCATAAATAACGTACCTTTTGTGTTACACTGACCAAAACCATCAGAAAGAACTTTTGATGCAGAAATACTGTCATCCACATTATAACCAAAGAGAATCTCATCTCGTACATAATTATAGATTGACTTAAGTCGCTCGAAATCCTCCATAGACTTCCAGCCTTTTTTGTTAATAAGAGCCTGAATATCTGAGTTAGAATAATCAAGCATTTCAGTTTCTTTCAAATATCTATCCATGCGCTTATGCCTCCTAGATACGAGTATTACAACATAGATGCTCGCTATCAATATTCTCTGATGTCAACACATTACTTCTTCTTTAATAATCTCCCATGCGCTAAACTGTAATAACATTTTGCAAATACATTCTGAAGCCTATGACTCATTTACCAATTTTCCAGTCATATGATCAATAGATAATTCCAAAATTTGCACTCTTGCAATAGCTTTGCGAATTTCTTCGTCAACAGATTCAGCTGTTGGATAATATTTAAGCCCAAGCCGATGAACAATTTTTAATGTTTCATCGGCATCATCAATCCTTCTTACTCTGCCAAAGATAACTATACTTCTGATATTTAATGCCCAGTCCCCGCTCTTACGAAAACCATCATCCATTACACAAAATGATACTCTATTATCTGCAGCGATAGCATCAAGTTTATGTCCTTCTTTCGCACAATGAAAGTAAATTTTTTCATCCATATAGATATAATCCATTGGAAAAGTATATGGGTAACCATCTTCCCCGTATACTGCCAGGACACCTCTTGCCTGCTCTTTTAAAATATCGATACATTCCTGTTCAGGTATTTCCTGATTAAACCTTCTCATTTTACGAAACATAATGTTCTCCTTTTATTTCTTAGTTCAAATACAAGGATTTATTCTCCGAATTTATTAAACCACGCCCTTTGTGAGAACTCTTTCTTCTTAGGAGGTGTTGGATCTAGCTCAGCAATTCCTATTGGGAGAACACAAACTAATTCATAATTATCTGGAACACCTAATATTTGTGCCATCTTGTCACCAGTTTTTTCATCATCTGTTACATATCCCTCAACCCAACAACTATGATATCCCAATGCAACGATAGTTAAGAGCATATTTTCAATTGCTGCAGAGTAGTCCTGAATTGCATAACATCTATCTCTGTACGCATTAATTCTTTGAGTAAGTATACATATCATTGCAGGCGCAGTTTCTACAACAGGTCGGTTGATTATATTTTTTAACTTCTCAATCACCAACGAATCATCTATAGCTATTAGGCTGGTAGTTTGTTTGTTACATCCTGATGGCGCAGCAAGGCCAGCCTCCATTATTGTAATCAAATCTTCCCTAGGAATAGAATCCTTTTTAAATTTTCCTCTATAACTATGTCTTGCAAAAATAGCCTCTATAACTTTCATTTAATAATCCTCCCCTAATTCAGTATTCTCTGATTTACTTTGTAATAACTTTGAATTTACCAGGTGCGCTTTGGGTTCCTATAAATGCAATCCATTGATCATAAATAGCGCGAAGATCAGCATCAAGGTACGAAAGAGCTCTTTCTTTAATTTCGTCTGGAACTCCATAATACGCTTCTGCAATTGAACCGGTGATAGCTGCCAGAGTGTCGCTGTCACCACCAAGTGAGATAGCCGTTCGAATAGCATCCTCAAAAGAAGCGGATTCAAGAAATGCTTCAATGGCCTGGGGCACAGTTTTCTGACATGTCTCATTAAATTGGTATTCATTTCTTATTCCATCAATCGTGAAGTTCAAGGGATAATAATCGTGATTGATTCTATTACGTATCTCATCTTTTGTAGATCCACTCCGTGCCATAAATATTGCAACTGTTGTAGCCTCGGCCCCTTTGATTCCTTCATTATGATTATGCGTTACCCCGGTCACAGCTTCGGACAGTCTAATTGCTTCGCTTTCGTTTCTTCCAGCATAACCCGCCGGGCTCACACGCATGGCCGCTCCATTGCCATAGCTGTTATACGGTTGCGGGTCATCACCAAATACCCACTTTGAGAACATCCCTCCAAAGCCGCAGTTCGGGTACTTGCGGCCAATTTCCTGCATATATTTGATCGTCATTTTCTCAACAAGGGTGTAATAATCGCTATCGTACTCACATGATTCTTTTATTTTCTCAGCTTCTATAATTGCCTTTGCAACAGCAAGAGTCATAACACTATCATCCGTTGGACGGCAATCGTCTGCAAATAACTTAAAGTCCTTATTTCTATGATTATAAAATTCAAAGCGTGAACCTACTATGTCTCCAATAATTGCACCTAACATTAACTCTTCCTCCTTCCTTTATAATCATTATCAATGCGGTCCTTCCAATCAGTGTTGAGTGACTTGCTCGCCCGAAGACTACAGATTGCATCACTGACCACCTCATAGTTTAGCTTTGTTCCTTCACTATCAGCATGATAGTTTGCAGCGCGATCTGCACCTATACCAAATTGGTCTGCAACATCAACCGCATCAATGTTTGCACCCAAGAAGATAAACTCCCACCCGTATTTTTCTTTCTGTCTCTCTATCATCATTTTAACACGGTTATAGTTGTATTGGCGACTTGCATTTTCCATACCATCGGTAGTAATAATTATAATTGTTTTTTCTGGGCGATCTTCCTCACGGGCATATTTGTGGATATTTCCGATATGGTGGATTGCACCACCAACCGCATCAAGAAGGGCGGTGCAACCACGCACATAGTATTCTCTGTCCGATATTGGCCCTACAGTCTTTATGTCGAGACGGTCATGCAGCACTTCACAGCGGTCATCAAATAGGACGGTTGAAACAATTGCCTTGCCTGGAGCCACTTTCTGCTTATCTAACATGGCATTATAGCCACCTATGGTATCGCTCTCAAGTCCGCTCATGGATCCGCTTCTATCAAGGATAAATACGATTTCTGTTAGTTCTTTTTTCATAGTGTTTTCCTCCTGTAATCTGTTTTATGATTACAGTATAATTAATAAGTCGCACGCTATGGTCGCATAAAAAGCGACATAATTAAAAACCTAACAGTACTTGATCAAAAGCAAATAGCACCTCGTTTATTTCAAACACATTGTAGTTCTGCTGCTCAATAAAATATTCAATAATGACATCAAACTTAACATAATCAATAATTTTACCAGCCTACCTTATCTTGTAATTATATCAATTTTATCAATATTGCCATAGAAAAACAAAATATTCTTCATTCTAATTTCTTTATATCCCTGCGTTTGAAGAAATAGTGTTGACAATTTAATTCCTAAATGGTAATATACCAATATGGTAACATATTATATTTTATGGAGGCAGAAAATGAGGAATTATATTAAAAAATTATCTCTAACAAAATCTTTGCTTATGCTCTTGGGTGGATTTGTGATTATGTGTATATTGTCTAATACGGTCTTTAGACAAAGCTTTGTGTATTTAACACAAACATTCAATTATACGAGTGAATACGCATATAGCCTTATGAATAGTATTGGCGAGAATGGAAGAACGGCGCATCTATTAATTTTAATATCAGACCTGATAATGGTTATTCTTTATACCAATTTCTTGTTTGGAATTAACTTTAGATTAACTTCTGGAATTACAAAAAAGTGCAGTGTCATAACGTTAATTACATTCTCTCCACTAGTATTAGCTATCGTACAGATTGGTGAAATGATATCTAATGCAATACTAATCATTAATTTTGAAAGTGAATATGCTAACATTGCTCATTTGGCTAACACATTAACAATACTAAAGTACAATTTAACAGCTATTTGCTTTGGATTGCCATTTATTTTACTTTGTGTTAACATACTTTTAAAATTACTAAATAAAAGGAAGATGAAACTTGAAGGATAACACGGCCGTTATTTTAACAAAGATTTGGAATAGAGTATTATTAAGTAAATCTATAGATGTATGTACGGAAAGATTACAAGGAATCGGGTTTCTCGAAATAAAAGTTCTGAAACTTATTTATTTTAATCCTTGTTGGAAAATCAAAGATTTTATAGATATGCTAGGTGTTCCTAATAGTACCTTTTCAAATGTAATAAACCGTTTAGTAAAAAAGAATTTAGTAAACAGGAAGATTGATAATAATGATTTGCGTTCCTTTGGGTTGGAATTAACATCGAATGGAAAAGTTGCGATAAAAGAACATCTTGACGCTGAGGTAAGTATTTTTGAAGGAATACTACGCCGTTTAAGCGCGGAAGAGCGTAATGAATTTCTTGTAATTATGAAAAAGATTGTAGAAGGTATTGATTAATCAATGCAGATGAATTATCAAACAAAATTT